>NZ_RAVY01000060.1:0-46103 GCF_003611625.1 Corallococcus sp. CA054B | reverse complement strand
GTCCCCACCCTGCGAGCAGGACGCCCAGCCCCCCTCCCACCAGCGCCAGCAACAGGCTCTCCACGAGGAACTGCCGGACAAGCCGGCCCCGCCGCGCCCCCAACGCCACGCGGATCGCCAGCTCCTGCTGACGGGCACCCGCGCGCGCCAGCAACAGGTTCGCGACGTTGGTACAGGCAATCAGCAGGACGAGCCCGACGGCGCCGAGCAGCACCTGGAGCGGCGTGCGCCACGCACGGGTCTCCATCTGGGACAGCGAGAGCACCGCCGCGCCCCGCCCCTTCTGCGCCGCCGGGTACAGGGCCTCCATCCGCGCTGCCAGCTGTTTGAGCAGCGCGTCCGCCTGCTCCACGGACACGCCATTCCGCAGCCGGGCGCGCACCGTGAGGATGTGGCTGCGATTGGGCGCCTCCGAGTCCGCGGGGGGCTCCAGGGGGAGCCACACGTCCATCTCCTGGGAGAACGAGGCCGGCATCACCCCCACCACCGTGCGGGACACCCCATCCACCATCAGCGTCCGGCCCAGCACCGAGGGGTCCGCGCCAAAACGCCGCCGCCACATTGCCTCGCCCAGGACCGCCACGGGCGCCCGGCCGGGCAGGTCCTCCCCGGGCTCGAAGGTGCGCCCGAGCAGCGGCGCGACCCCATGGACGGCGAAGTAGTCCGCGGTGCCTCGCGTGGCCATCAGGCGCTCGGGCGCGGCCTCCCCCGAGAGGATGACACCCCCTTCCGTGAAAGCCGTCATCCGCTCGAAGGCGGCGGTCTGCTGCTTCCATTCCAGGAAGGTGGGCCAGGACACCATCCCCCCGCCGTTGCGCTCCCCCAGCACCACCAGCCGCTCGGGGTCAGGGTAGGGCAGCGGGCGCAGCAACACGCCGTTGACCACGCTGAAGACCAGGCCATTGGCTCCAATGCCTAGCGCCAGGCAGAGCACGGCGATGATGACGAAGCCGGGAGCACGCCGCAGGGTCCGTGCCGCGAATCGTACGTCCTGCTTCAGATCATCCCACCACATGGCGCGCGCGTGTCCTTTCTCTTCCGGGCTGCTGGCGGCGGCGGAAACCCTGTCAAGGACTGGAAGGGCCTCTTCACGCTCGATACGCTAGCATTTGATGGAGGACACAAGCCCTTGAATCCTCCCTCATTCCGCCCGCAACCGCTTTCAATTCCAGGCCATTCCCATGCACCCACTCCGCGTCGCGCAACGCACGGCGATCCTCGGGCTCACGGGATACTCCCAGCTCTTCATTCCACCCATTCCAAACAATTTCACATTCATCCTCTTTCCCGCCGGCACGGACGCTGAACAGCAGATGGATAGGGTTCGCGTCCTCAACGCGCCCCTGAACCAGGCCAACCTGTTGCTGCACGAGTGCTGCCGCGAGTTCGCGGCGCGCACGGGGGACGGCCCGTTCCCCGCCCTGGAGGAGGCGCTGGAGGGATGGCGGCGGCAGATTGACGGGCGCACCAACCTGCGCAGCGTGGAGTACGCGGAAGCCGCCCTGGCGGCGCTGGACCAGCGCTTGTCACCCCGGCGTGCCCGCACGGAGATCGCCCGGCGGCGCCCCGACATCATCAAGGCCTTCACCCGCGCCCCCGTGGACGTGAAGGGGCTGCTGCGCATCAACCTGTACCTCCCGGAGGAGGCGCTGGAGGACTCCCTGTCCGGCCTCATTCGCGGGGTCTTCGCGACGCCGGCCTCCTTTGGGTTGGTGGAGCGGCTGGAGGTGGCCAAGGTCCGGGTGGAGCCCTCCATCGCCGTCACCTACCCCACGCTCATCCTCTATTTGAGGGCCCACGCGAACCAGCCGGCGCTGCGGCCGAGGGTCGAAGCCCTCCTCCGGGGACTGGCCTCGCTCCTGGAACCGTTCAGGCGCGCCTCGCTCGCGGACGACACGTACGCGGACCGATGGCACCCCAGCGCCACCGCGACCCAGGGGCTGCGCCTGCACAAGCGCTACCTGCAACTGCTGGCGCTGCTGAGCCGGGTCTACGACCGGCGGTCGAACTTCGCCTACCTGAAGGCACCTGCTTCGCGCGCCTCCAGCTTTCCCGGCGTGCTCGACCGCGTCCGGACCTGCTAGCGGATCCGGCGGGGATGCCGGTCGAGCACGGAGAAGGCTGGCAGCGCCCAGCGCTCCGCCGCGCGCTCCACCGCCGGTCCCGCGACGCGCCGCTTGAGGGCGGTGTCCCCGGTGAAGGCCCGCTGGCCACTGGGGTCCTTGGAGTACACCCGCAGGCTCTTCTCGACGCGCGCCTGCTCCGCCCGGGTGGGCCGGACGCCGAAGGCCTCCATCACCGCGCGGATCCGCGGCAGGTCGATGTCCTCGTAGTTGAGCAGGAAGGCACGCCCGTCCGCGCTTCGCGCCGCGGCCGAGCAGAAGCTCCCCACCACCCGCGCGCAGTATTCCTCGGGCGTCATGTCCGCGAGTTGCTCCCCGCTCCAGCCAAAGTGCAGGGTCTTCCAGTCCGCGGGCATTCGCATCCAGCCCGGAGGCCGCGACAGGTTCGAGACCATGACGTCGACCGGGTTCCGGTAGACGAAGAGCCACGGCACGTCCGGCCACAGCCTCCGGATGACGTCGAGCTGCACGCTGTTGCGGCTGGTGAACTTCACGAAGTATCGCCGGTCCCCGGGCCGCCGCCGCTGCCCGAAGATGCGCACCATGCTGCGGAGCAGCGCGTCGCGCCTCGCCTCCCAGTCCTCGCGCTCGCCCGGCCACACGCTGGGGGAGTACGGCGTCAGCAGCGTGCACAGCGGCTCCGGTTCGCCAGGGACGATGCTTCCGTCCAGGCACCGCAAGGCGTTCTGGACCAGCGTCGAGCCACAGCGGGACATGTGGAAGATGAACCCGGAGGGCTTGAGCGCGTCCAGGACGTCCCCCACCAGGTTCACCGTCCCCAGGCTCGTGCGGTTGCGGGTGATGCGCGGCTCACGCCGCATCAGCGCCTCCACCGCGTGCCGGTAGAAGGGGGCTTCCTCGTAGTGTTCCCCGGCCTGGAGCCACAGCACGCGAGGGACGTCGGCCTCCAACCGGACCGCGGCCGGAAGCCAGCCCTTCCAGAGTCTGGCCATGACGGCGCGGGAGGGCATGGGCAGGGGGTGCTGGATCTGGGCGCTCATTCGAGAGGACACCTGCGCGAAGGGACTGGGTGAGATGAAAGGACTTGCTTGGACAGACGCGACCACGCGCGAACTCTAGCCATGGCGCGCCCCCGGGGGAAATGCCTGCCATCCACGCCAGGATTGGCGGAATTTTGCAATGATTGCCCTCAATCCACCCAAACCTTCAAAATAAAGCCCAATGCCCTTGCAATCCACGACAGCGCCTGTGTAGCTTGCCTTTGATGCAGGGCGCGCCGGGTGAGCGCCTGCCTTCAGTGATTGGAAGGGTCACCCGGGACACGCAAACACAAACGAAGTGCCCGGAGGAATCATGGCCAGCACGACAGGCAGGCGCACCACGACGACGTCCTCGAAGTCCGCCACCCGCACCGCCCAGAAGATGATCAAGCCCGCGGCGGCGCAGGGTCGCGGCCAGCGCGCGAAGTCCGTCGTGACGCGCTCCCGCAGCACGGTCACGCCGCAGCTGGCCGCGGAGCCGGTCTTCGCCTGGGCCGAACTCAAGCCCCTGCTCAAGGCGCGGGCCCGCAACGACCCGGACTTCCGCAAGAAGCTGCTGGCCCACCCGGAGGCGGCCTTCGAGGAGGCCGTGGGCTATCCGCTGCCCAAGGGGCTGCGCCTGCAGCCCTTCGAGGAGACGCCCCAGCAGCTCTACATCATCGTTCCCAGGAGCGAGCGCAAGCTGACGGCCCTGGAGATCGAGGTCGTCCAGAGCGGCCTCGACTACCCGCCCTCCTGCCCCGAGGACTGCCCCGGCGACAGCAACCCGCCGTCCTGCTAGGGCGCCCCTCCCCTCCGTGAAGCCCCGACCTCGCTCCGCCCGTGTCGCGCGGCAGGAAGCGTTCGCGCCTCCCGTCCATGCTCCGAGCCTCGAAGCCCTGCTCGGAGGCCTGACGCCAGTGGCCTTCCTTTCGGACCACTGGGAGCAGCGGGTCTACCACCTCTCCCGAGGGCAGCCGGACTTCTACGCGCCGCTGCTGCCCCGGGCGGAGATCGATCATCTGATCGCCTCCGCGCTCGCGCTGGACCCCACCAGCGTGGAGCTGCTGCCTCGCGCGCGGCCGGGGGATGCCGGGCGTCCCCTGGACGCCCAGCGCCTCCAGGAAGGCTACGACGCGGGCAACACCCTGCGCGTCAACGCGGCCCACCGGTTCCTGGGCCCGCTGCGCCAGCTCCGGGGACATCTGGAGCAGGAGCTCAGCGCGCTGGTGAACGTCAACCTCTACTGCGCCCCCGCCCGCTCGGAGACGGCGCAGGTGCACTTCGACCGGCACTGCTTCGTGTTGCAGGTGTCTGGCCGGCGGAAGTGGAGCCTGTCGCCGCGGGAGACAGACCTGCCGCTCGAGTACGTCCCGCCCTTCCGCTTCGAGGACCTGGAGGATTCGCGCGGCTTCCGCACCCCCCGGTTCCAGCCGGCGGCAAGCGACGGCCCCACCGAGCACTTCGTGCTGGAGGCGGGAGACCTGCTCTACCTGCCCCGGGGCCACGTCCACGAGTCGCGCGCGGATGGCACCCATTCGGTCCACCTGACGCTGGGGTTCAAGACGCTCACGTACGTGGACTGCCTGGCGTCCGCCCTGTACCAGCTGGCCCACCGGGAGCCCGCCCTGCGCCGCTCCCTGCCGCCGGGCTTCCTCCTCGGAGGCACCGTCCAGGAAGAGGTGCACGAGGAACTCCGCCGGCTGGGGGAGCGGCTGCCCCAGGCGCTCGACGTGGAGGCAGCGGTCACCGACATCGCCCGGGCCTTCCTTCACAAGCGCGGCCAGCTCACGGGGATGACGCTGGGCGCGGAGGACGCCGCGGCCCACCTGGGCCTCCAGGACCGTGTCGAGCGGCGGGCGGGGCAACTCCTGCACTACAGCGAGGACGCGGGCAAGGCGCGGCTCCAGTTCGGACAACGGACCGTGTCGGTGCCAGCGGACTTCGGTGAAGCCCTGCGGTTCATCCAGCGAACCCCCCGCTTCCAGGTGCGGGCGCTACCGGGGCCACTGGATGACGAGGGCCGGCTGGCGCTGGTGGGCCGGCTGACCCGCGAGGGCCTGCTCTACGCCTTGCGCCCAGAGGAGGACTGACGGGATGGAGCGGCACTGGGAAAGCCCATGGCAGGCATTGAAGGTCGCGATCGCCCGGCGCGCGCGCGCCGATCCCCTCTTCCGCATGAAGCTGCTGGCGACCCCCCGGCGTGTCATCAAGGAGGTGCTCGGTGTCGACCTTCCGCCTGGGATTGCGCTGCACATGAAGGAAGAGGCACCGCGGACCCTCTATCTGACGGTGCCGCCCAGCGCCGAGCCCCCCCGGGGACGGAGCCGTGGGCGCGGCCGCCCACGCCAGGGGGGGCGCCCGTGAGCGCGGCCGGAAGACGCTCGCGCGCGCCAGCGCCGCGACCTTCGCGGCAGGTCGAGCCCTTCATGCCCCTGGAGGTGGGAATCGCCCTGGGCAAGCTCTTCACCCGCCAGCAGGCGAAGCGCATCGTGGCGCTGGCGAAGCAGTCCCCGGAGTGGGATGCCGCGACGGTGCTGAACCGGGAGGGCAAGGTGCTCAAGCCCCAGGTCCGCTCGGCGCGGGTGCTGACCGAGAAGGTCCTCCCGGAGGCTTTCGCGGACTTCCGGGAGCGGCTCCAGTTGGCGCTGGCTGGCGCGGACTGGCTGCCCTGGAGGCACCTCACGCTGACGCCGCTGCAACTGGTCCGCTACGGCGTGAACGACTTCTACCGGCTCCACCGGGATGACCGCCCCGGCGGCAAGCGCCGCCTGTCCATCGTCTGCTACCTCAACGACGACTTCGACGGCGGAGAGACAGCCTTTCCCAAGCTGGACATCCGCGTCCAACCGCATGGCGGCATGGCCGTGCTCTTCGACTCCAGCCTGCTCCATGGCGCCGAACGGGTCTCGCGCGGGGAGAAGTTCGTCTTCGTGGCGTGGTTGGCGACGCAGCCCGAAGAGGGCCCGTGACGCCAGGGGCCGCACCCGAGGCGTCCCTGGCCGGGATGGCGAGGCGGCTGGGACTTGGGGCACTGGAGTTGGAGTCCCTGGTGCACGGCGCGCTGCGCCTGCCCGCCCTGGCTCCGGGCCTCCTGGCGGAGCTCCAGGCCCTGGCCCGGGACGACCCGGGCCAGGAGGCGGCGGCGCTCCACACCTGGCTGGAGGAGCAGCTCCAGCGTCCGGAGCTGCGCCCGCTCATCGCCACGGCCAGCCCCCAACTGCTCCAGCACTGGGAGGCCGGGGGGCGGGATGACGCCGCCCGGGGCGCCCTGCTGCGCTACCTGCTGCGCGCCGCCTCGCGCTGCACACCGGTGGGGTTGCTCGCGTGGGCGGCGGCGGCGCGCTTCGACGCACCGGAGGGCTGCTGGCCGGACCTCCGCGCGCTGCCCATTCGCGTCGCGGGACTCCAGGCGAACACCGGACACCGCCGGGTGCTGGCCTCGGAGCGCGTCCTCTCCCGTCGCGGCAACCGCATCGTGGCGGCGGAAGCGCACTCCCAGGAAGAGGCGCTCCTCGACTTCCGCGAAGAGCTGTGGCGCGAGCTGCGCGGCATCCATCCAGACCGCCAGCGCTCCCCCGTCCAGGAACAACTGGTGCGGGTGCGGCTGCTCGACCCTGTCGCGCAGCCAGAGCTGACCGAGCGGTTCCTGAAGCCCGGTGAAGTGGACTCCTTCCAAGGCGTGACGGCGGCGGTCGTCGCCGGAACGGTCCCCCTGCCGGCATCGGTGCGGCGGGCCATCGCCCACCGGGCACTGGCGCTGCTGTCGTGCCAGTCGCTCCCCGACAGCGCCCGCAGGCTCCGGACCTATCACCGCCTGTTCCGGGACCGCTTCACGGACGAATGGGTCTGCGCCGCGGAGCTGGCGGATCCGCTCATCAGCGGACTGCCCGCGCCATGGGAGGCCGACCTGGAGCCCCCGTCACCCGCCGACGAGGCCCGTGCCCGATGGCTGGCCACCGTGTACCACCGGGGCATGGCCGCCGGGGGGCGGGCCGTCCTCGAGGATGACGAGCTCTCGCGCTTCGCCGCCCCCGCCGCGCGGGAGGTTCCCGTCGCGGACGGGTTCGAGGCGGGCTGTCTGCTCGTCGCCTCCAGCCAGGCCGACCTGGAGCGGGGAGCGTTCACGCTCGTCCCAGGGAGCCTGCACGGCTCGGGCGCGCCGCATCGTTCGCTCGGGAGGTTCCTGGGGTGTCTGCCCCAGACCTTCCGCGACGAGGTCCTGGGCCACCAGCGGACCTGGGAGGGGGAGCGGGGAGCCCTGCACGCGGAGGTGGTCTGGACACGCGCGGACTCGCCTCCCTCGCTGCGCTGGGCCGCGCATGCCTGGTCGAGCGAGGTCATCTGCAACGGCGCTCCCCGAATGGCCTCCCGACGGCGGCTCCGCCCCGAGGACGTGATGGTGCGGGCGGCGCCGGAGGGCTTCGTCTTCGCGCTCCGCGACGGCACGCCGCTGGTGCTGCACCAGGGTCACATGCTGGCCCCCCGCGCGAGCCCACGCGTCGCGAGGTTGCTCCTGGAGCTGGCGATGGAGGGCGCGCGCCATCCGGGAGGCTTCGACTGGCGGGAACTCGGAAACCTTCCCCGGCTGCCGCGCCTCACCTGGCGGGGGCAGATCCTCTGTCTGGCGCGCTGGCGGCCCGGCGGGCCGTACTCGCGGGAGCGCGCCGGGGCCCTGCGCGACTGGCGCGAGGCGAATGGCGTCCCCCGCGTCGTCTGCCTCGTGGAGAACGAGCGGCGGCTTCCCATCGACCTGGAGTCCCACTGGGGACGGGCGGAGCTCCTCCGCGCGAGCCGGTCCCCCGCGGCCTCCTGCTACCTGGAAGAGGCGCCCTGGCTGGAAGAGGCCACCGCAAGGACAGTGGTGTGCGAGGTGGTCCCCAGCTTCCGCCACCGGCGGCCCGCCCCGGCTCCGCGCCAACCAAGGCCCCCTACCGACGGGACGCGGATCCACCGGCAGTGGCGCTCCTTCACCCTCTTCGCCGATGAGGCGGCGCAGCGCAGGCTCCTCGTCGCCTTGCGCCCCATGCTCCCCGCCAGCCCCGGTGACTGGCACTACGTCCGCTTCCAGGAAGGGCCCCGTCGGCTGGTCCGCCTGCGCTGGCGTGGCGAGTCCCCTCTCGACCGTTTCGAGTCCCTGCTCGACCTCGCGCTCGAGCACGGCGCCACGGACGTCCGCCAGGAGACCTTCCGCCCGGAGACCTTCCGCTACGGCGGCGCCGACGCGCTGGACGCCGCGCTCCGCGTCTTCACCTGGGACAGCGACTCCGCGCTCGGGAGTTGGGGCGCGGGCAGGGAGCCGGAGCGGCTGCTCATCGAAACGGGAGCGGTGATGGCCGCCTACCTGGAGCTGCTCCTGGGCCGTGCCGCGGGCGCCGCCGCGTGCCGCGAGCGTTCCCGGCGAACCGAGGTCGCGCCCCTCATCCGCCGGCTCCGCGCCCGGCAGGACCTGCTGGAACGGCTGGGGCGGGACGCCCCCCCTCAGGCATTGGTGGAGCTGCTGCGGGCATGGCGCGACGCCACTCCCAATGCGGGACCTCGCGAGGCGCTGTCCTTCACGCACATGGCCGCGAACCGCCGGCTGGGTTCACGGCGGGGACAGGAAAGCGTGGCACAGGCCCTCGCGGAAACGCTGCTCCAGGCCCGGATGCGCGCCGAACCCCAATCCTCGCGCTGAATGGCAATCACCCCCGGCCGTCGTCTCCGTAATTCTTTACCATGACGGCTCAACGACGGGTCATTTCCCCGGAAACCCTTCACGCTTCCACTTGTCAGACACCCAGCACCAGAACAATGATTGCCCGGGTCCTCCATCCGCCTGGGAAAGCCTTGCATTGCCACCCACCCTCCCGCCAGGCCCGACGCCCTCTCCCGTGAAACCCAGACTCCGCTCCGCCCGGACCCCGCGGCGGCAAGCCCTTGCACCCGCCAGCTATGCCCCAAGCCTGGAGGCGCTGCTCGGAGACCTGACGCCAGAGGCCTTCCTGGCGGACTATTGGGAGAAGCATTTCTACCGTCTTTCCAGGGGCCAGCCGGACTTCTACGCCCCCCTGCTGTCCCAGGCCGGGCTCGACCACCTGGTCGCCTCGGCCCTCGCGCTGGACCCGACCGCGGTCGAGTTGCTGCGCTCCGACCTGCCGCGCAACAGGATGAAGGACCCGACCCGCGCCCCCGACGCACAGCTCCTCCAGGCGGGCTACGAAGCCGGCAGCACGCTCCGGGTGAACGCGGCCCATCGCTTCTCGACCTCCATCCGCGACTTGTGCTTGTCATTGGAACAGCGCCTCAGCGCGCCGGTGAACGTCAACCTCTACTGCTCACCGGCCAGGTCCCAGGGGGTGCAGGCCCACTTCGACCGCCACGACGTCCTCGTGCTCCAGGTGGCCGGCCGCAAGACGTGGAGCCTGAGCCCTCCGCCGGTGGACCTGCCGCTCGAGTACGTCCCGCCCTTCCGCTTCGAGAACCTGGAGGACGCCCAGCGCTTCCGCGTCACGCGCCACCAACCCTCGCAGGTGGACAACTCGTCGCCGACCCAGCGCTTCACGCTGGAGCCGGGGGACCTGCTCTACCTGCCTCGGGGCCATGTCCACGAGGCCCGGACGGATGGCGGCCATTCGCTCCACCTGACGGTGGGCTTCAAGTCCATCACCTACGCGGACTGCCTGGCCTCCGCCGTCTTCCAGCGGGCCCACCAGGAGCCCCGCCTGCGCCGCGGGCTGCCTCCGGGCTTCGCCAGCGACAGCGCCGCCTGGGAGGAATTGCGCGGGGAGTTCCGCCGGCTGGGTGAGGCGCTGTTCCAGTCGCTCGACCCGGACGCGGCGGTCTCCGAGGTCGTCGAGGTCCTGATGAGGAGCCGCTCGCGCGTGTCGGGGTTGACGCTGGGCTCCGAGGAAGACGCGCCCCGTGTCCACGCGCGCAGTCGGGTCCAGCGGCGGTTCGGGCCCCTGATGCGCTACCGCGAAGGCGACGGCAAGGCCACGCTCCAGTTCGGCCAGCGGGCCGTGTCGGTGCCGGCGGACTTCGGCGAGGCGCTGCGCTTCATCTTGCGGACGCCGCGCTTCCAGGTGGGTGAGCTTCCGGGTCCCCTGGATGACGAGGGCCGGGTGACGCTCGTGCGCCGGCTGACCCACGAGGGGTTGTTCCACATCGTGTCGTCCAATGACGGGTGACTCCATGGGCGCGAAGCTGGTGCATCCCATCCCCCCGCCGCCCCGGAGCGCCATGGCGGCGCTCTGGGAGGGGTGGATTCCCGCCTGGGACCGTCTGGCCGAGGAGCCCCGCGGCATCGAATGGATCAACGAGGCGGGGCGCTTCCAGGAAGGGCCCTTCTACGACGAGTCCATCGCGCTCCTGCTCCAGCGCCATCCGCGCATCGGGCGCAACGTCACCAGTCCGGCCACGGTCCACCAGGTGGCGGAAGCCATCGACGGGCTGTCGCCCTCCGGCTTCATCTTCCACATGTCCCGGTGCGGCTCGACGCTGGTGCAGAACGCGCTGCGCTGCCTGGACGGCACCCTCGTCCCCGGCGAGCCCGACGTCCTGTCGTCGCTCCTGCTGGGCTCGGTGCCGGGCCCCAGGCCCCGGGGCGCGGCCGCCGCGGCGCAGGCGGAGCGGGACGCCCTGCTTCGCAGTCTGGTCAAGGTCTTCGGCCGGCGCCGCACGAAGCACGACCGCCGGCTCTTCATCAAGTTCGCCAGTCTGGAGACCGTCCGTCTGGATGTCGTCCGCAGGCTCTGGCCTGACGTACCGTGGCTCTTCATCTACCGGGACCCCGTGGACGTCGTGGTGTCCAACATGGCCCGCCCCTCCGGTTGGATGGACCGGCCCACACCGGAGCAGGTCAAACGGTACTTTGGCTGGGGTCCCCGGACCGTGGACGCCATGACGCGCGAGGAGTACTGCGCGCGAGCCGTCAGCCATTTCTGCGGAGTGGCCGCTGACAGCGCGGATGCGAAGGCCCACCTGCTCAACTACGAGGACATCGACCTGGAGCGGCTGGTGGCGGTCATGGATGCGTTTGGCGTCCACCCCACCCGGGCGGAGCGGGCGCGCATCGAGAAGAGCCTGCGGGTGTACTCCAAGGACCCGCGGGGCAAGCGCCGCTTCATCGCGGACACCGCGCTCAAGCGGCGCATCGCGGGCCCCGCCGTCCATGGCGCCGTCAAGCAATGGGCCCTGCCGACCTACCGGCTGCTGAACCGGCACCGCAGGCGGATCCGCTAGGAGCGGCCCAAATCAAGGAGGCGCTGTGTCCAACCTCGTGGTCAACCCCTTCGCATCCATCGAGCTCACCCGCGAGCGCTCCGCCCCGGTCGGGCTCCGGGTCTCCGCGCCGTTTCCCGGCAGAGGAAGGCTGACGACCGCCATCGACCGCCGGCTGCACCCTCGGCTGTTCCAGTCGCTCCGGACGCTGGCGGAAAGCGCCCGGAGCCACGGCCGCGGCCGCCTGGAGCTGGACGAGACCGAGGTGTCGGTCCTGCGCGAGGCCGGATACCTGGTCCCGCCCTCGGAGGTTCCCCAGGCCCCGCGCTTCGGCTGTCTCCTGGGAGAAGACCTCCCGGCGGCGGGCCGCAAGCCGCGTCTCGCGCCCGGCACCATCGTGGTGACGGGCTTCAAGCTGCTGACGGCGCCCCCGCGGCTTCCTCGGGAGAAGCGCCATCTGGGCCTGCTTGGACTGACCGGGCGCTTCCCGCTCGCGCTCGTGCGCGATGCCGTCACCGGCATCACCGCCGTCCACCAGGTCCCCGACTGGCTTGTCGGGGCCTGCACCCGGCTGCGGCCTGGCGGACCCGCGCCCACGCTCACGCCCCGGGAGTTCCAGGCGCTGAGGGCCGCGCGCATCCTCCTCTCCCAGGAGGAGCTCACCCGGGAGCGGGCCACCTGGCGCTACGCGCTCGACTCCGCGCGCATCCTCCTGGAGCACCGGGGCTATGCCAACATGGCGGGACTCTTCCACCCCGCGCAGATGAAAGCCCTCCGCGCCTACTACCGCGGCCTCGTGAGCAGCGGGCTGCTGGTGTTGGGAGACCCCCAGAGCTTGCGCTACGTGCGGCACAACGACCCGGTCTCCAGCTTCTTCCACGAACAGCTCGCGGGCGTCGTGTCGAACCTCTTCGATGTCGAAGCCCGGCCCTCCTACAACTACCTGGGCTGCTACCAGCCCGGCGCGCGGCTCGCCCGCCACACCGACCGGGCGCAGTGCCAGTTCAGCGGAACCCTGCTGGTCGACTTCACGTCAGGCCGGACGGGGCCCGGCAGTTGGCCGCTCGTCTTCAGTCCGCCTGGCGGCAGGCCGGGCACCCTCCACCAGACCTCGGGCGAGTGTGCGTTCTACCGCGGCTGCGACATCCCCCACGCCCGCCCCACGCTCCCCGAGGGCTGCCGCTCCACGTCCCTGTTCCTGCACTATGTGCCCCGGACGTTCCGGGGGCCGCTGAGCTGAGGCCGGGCAGTCCGCGGGCTCAGCTCCCCGCGCGTCCCGAAGCAGGCTCGTCGCCGTGGCCGTCCGCCTGGAGCTGGAAGAGATGCGCGTACTGTCCACCACGGCGAAGCAGTTCTTCGTGGGAGCCCAGCTCCTGGATCTCCCCGTTGTGCAGCACGACGACGCGGTCGGCGATCCTCACCGTGGAGAACCGGTGGGAGATGATGAGCGCGGTCCGGTCCTCGGCGAGGGCCCGGAAGCTCTCGAAGAAGCGCTGCTCGGCGCGGGCATCGAGGCTCGCCGTCGGCTCGTCCAGGATGAGTGCCTCCGCGTCGCGCATGAAGGCGCGGCTGACAGCCAGCTTCTGCCATTGCCCCACGGACAGGTCCTGGCCTGACTCGAACCACAGGCCCAGCAGCGTGTCGAACTTCCGGGGCAGCGACTCGATGAGCGTGCTGGCACCGCCTTTCTCCGCCGCCGCGTGGATCCGCGCCGCGTCCTGCCAGTGCTGGGTGTCCCCCAGCCCGATGTTGTCGGCGGCGCTGAACTGGTAGCGGACGAAGTCCTGGAACACCGCGCTGAAGCGGGAGCGGAGGTCGCTGGGGTCCATGTCCCGCAGGTCGACGCCGCCGTAGGTGATGGACCCCTCCGTCGGCTCGTAGAAGCGCAGCAGCAACTTCACGAAGGTGCTCTTGCCCGCCCCGTTCTCCCCGACGACGGCGAGCTTCTCCCCCGCGGGGAGGGTCAGGTTGACGTGCCGCAGCGCCCAACCCTGCTGTCCTGCGTACCGGAACGACACGTCGCGGAACTCGATGGTCTGGGCCCGCCCCCGCACCGGGCTCCGCGGGGGAAGCACGCGCGCGCCCTCCTGGTCCGTGGGCACCGCGAGATACTGGAACAGGTCCGACATGAAGAGCGACTCCCGGTAGACGGACCCGATGGACAGCAGCGTCGCCTGGAGCGCCGTCTGCCCCTGCCGGAAGACCGCGATATAGAGAATCATCTCCCCCAGGGTGAGGGCGCCCATGACGGTCCGGGCCACCACGAACGCATAGCACCCGTAGAAGGCGAGGATGGACAGCGCCCCGAAGCCCAGCCCGAAGGACAAACGCCGCCGCTCGTACTTCCGGTCCCGCTCGTAGAACAACCGGGCCAACCGCTGGTAGCGGTCCAGGATGATGGAGCCCAGGCCATACAGCTTGACCTCCTTGGCATGGTTGTCCCGCGTGAGCAGCCATTCCAGATAGTCGAGCCGCCGCGCGGCCCCCGCGCGCTCCGAGTGGAGTTCGAACGACTCGCGGGCGAGGCGTGCCTCCACGAAGAAGGCCGGCAGAGACGCCGCGACCAGGATGAGCGCGCTCCAGGGCGACAAGGCCAGGAGGAGCGCCGCGTAGCTCGCGAGCGTGACGCCGTGCTGCACGGTCGAGAACAGGTTCACGACAATCACCAGGGGCCGGCTGTCCGCCACCCGCCGCGCCTTCTGCATCGTGTCGTGGACCTGGGGGTCCTCGAAGTGGCGCAGCTCCAACGCCAACGCCTTGTGAAGGATCTTGAGGTTGGTGGCGGTGGTGAGGCGCGCCTGGAGGACCTCGTGGACGAGCGTAATGAGCCGGCCCAGGGCGGCGGAGGCAAGGACGAGCGCGAACTCCAGCGCCACCAGCCACAAGGTGTGGGAGGAGAGGGCCTCGCTCCGGGTCTTCGCGGCGGCCAGGACCCCATCGACGACGAGCTTTCCCACGTAGACGATGGCCGGCGGGAACAGCGCCGCGAGCAGCGTCAGCCCCGCGCTCCACACCATGGAGGCCCGGTCCGCCTCCCAGGCGAGGCGGACGGTGGCACGCACCTGGGAGAGCACCGTCGCGAGCGACCGGACGCGAAGGCGTCCGTCACGCAAGAGCCGTTGGAAGGGAAAGACAGCCACCCGGGAACCCTCCTTGATGCGCGATGAGCGCCCATCCACGACTCACGCCCGCGTCCGAGGCTTGCTGGCGGCCACGGCCGTCAAGGTCGCGAGCATGGCCCCGTCCAGCAGCCCCTGTGTCCCGAAGCCCAGACGTGGAGGCGCGCCCCGCGCAAGCCAGGCGACCTCCAGCCCCCGGTGAGGCTCCACGACCTGGACGCCATCCGCGACGATACGGGCCACGTTGCGCTGGACCGCGGGATGGTCCCACATGGCCTCGTTCATGGAGGGCACGACGATGACGGGGGCGCGGGTCGCGGTCACCACGAGCGACACCAGGTCGGAGCAGGCCCCCTGGGCCAGCCTGGCGATGGCGTGGGCGGAGGCGGGGCAGACAACGACAAGGTCGGCGGTGTCGGCGAGTTCGATGTGAGGGACCCGCACCTCTCCCCGGCGCGCGGACGCGCTTCCCCAGACCTGGATGCCGTGGGCCTCGAAGGCAGCGGGCGCCACGAAGGGCCGGGCGGCTCGCGTCACCACCACGTCGATCCTCCTGGCGAAAGGTTGGAGACGCGCGATGGAGGGGAGCATGTAGGCGCTGGCCACGGCCCCGGTCAGCCCGAACACGACGTTGCCGAGCGGCAGCTGTCCTCGCGCCTTGTGCCGGGGGGAGGACTTCGCGTCCAGCGCGTCCAGGGTCCGGCCCTCGGTGAGGCAGCCGGCCTTCGCGAGCGCCTCCAGCACGGCAGGGCCGTTCTCCAGCTTCGAGGCGCCACGGCGCAGCTCGCGGCCAGAAAGCGGCACCGAGACCAGACGGATCAACTCCGCGACGATCGCCGCGTCGGCACGGCGCAACTCCAGTGCCTCACGCCCGGAGACGACCAGACACCCGTCGGAGCGGCGCAGGAAGGTGCAGGCCATGTTGCGAACATAGAAACACTCATCCTGGATGGGAATGACGACCTCCCGCTCTGCCCTGAGCAGACATTTCCTGTCAGCTTGGAGATGGCCGGACCCCGAATCACTGACGTTCCGGCCCCCCTACAATGGCAATGCTTTCTAGCGTATTGCTTCGAATCCAGCCAACCCTGAAAGGCTCCCGCGAACGCGAGGGCCTCCGCGTCTCTCCACCTGTTCGGTCCAGGCTGTCAGCCCATGCAAAAGACAGTGACCCAAGGCAGCCCGTACTCTCGCGCGCTCGTCTGGCTTGTGACATACCGTTGCCCGCTGCTCTGCACTCACTGCCACTCCGAGTCCGGCAGGCGCCCTTCCCGGCAGCTCCCGCCCCAGAAGATGCAGCACCTGGTCGACGTCCTGCTCTCCATGCGTTTGCGCCAGGTGACATTCTCTGGCGGGGAGCCGCTCGCCGTCCCAGGACTGACAGGGCTTGCCGAACGCCTGTCCAATGCCGGTGTCCAGACAATCCTTTATACGAGTGGCTGGGGGATGACCGAGGCGCTGGCGCGGCGGCTCGGAGAAGTCTTTCACGAGGTCCATGTCAGCCTGGATGGCGCGACGGCGGACGTCCACGACAGGATTCGGGGACGTCCCGGCAGCTTCGTCCGGACCCTGGCGGCGCTGGAGCTGCTCAACCAGCACGCCTCCAGCAGGATGCGGCTCGACATCGAATGCGTGGTGGTCCGCAGCAATCACGACCAGCTCGAGCGCTTCTGCACGGAGGTGGCGCCCCGCTTCCCGAGGCTTCGCCACCTGGTGTTGGGGGCCGTCGCGCCCTCGGGGCTGGCGACGCGGGAGACCTTCGCCAGCCAGGAGTTCCTGACCGACGACGAGATGCACGCCCTGGACGATCCGGCGGTCACCGCGAGGCTGCAGGCGCTCGCGCCACCGGGCGTGGTGGTCCAGACGACCAGCAACTTCAGCCTCAAGACAGGCCGTGGCTGCTGGTACATCCAGCCGGACGGCGACGTGCAAGCGATGCCGTCCTACGAAGGCGCCGTCGGGAACCTGCTGAGCGAGCCACCCGAGCTCCTGTGGAGCCGCTGCCAGGAGCGGCGCGGAGATCCCTTCGTCCGCTCGATGCTGGATGGAGCGCGGACCGTTGAGGAATGGGCGGCGGCGGTGCGGCGCATCGACCTGCGCTTCGGGAGCGAGGAAGACCAGGCGCGCATTGGTGCGCGTGCAGCGCATCCAGCACCGGAGCGTGCGAGCCGCTGACGCCATGAACGACGAAGGGCGCCGGACCGGAGTCCGACGCCCTTCAGATTCTTCGTACTGGTGTGCCCAAGGGCGGAATCGAACCACCGACACGGGGATTTTCAGTCCCCTGCTCTACCGACTGAGCTACTTGGGCGTACCGCGCACCGCGAGCGGCAGCGCCGATTTACGGTTACTGGCCCGCGACGTCAACCCCTTTTCCGCCACCCCTCTTCCTCGCCCGACACTCAGGCCGCCAGCCGGGGCGCTTCGCTGTCCCAGGCCGTGCGGCCCGCCGTCAGCCGCTGGCGCAGCTTCTGGCGCAGCCCCTGCTCGATCTGCCGGATGCGCACCGCCGTCACCCCGAAGCGCTTCGCCAGGAACTCCGCGCTCACCCCGTCCTCCACCAGCATCCGCTCCTTCACCAGCGCCCGCTCCCTCGCGTCCAGCTCCGGCCAGGCCGCCGCCACGCTCTGGCGCAGCTTCTCCGCCCAGGCCCCCCGGTCCGCCTGCTCCTCCGCCGAGTCCTCCTCCGACTCCAGCATGTCCAGCCGTGTCACGTCCCCCTCCAGCCCCAGGGGCGCGTTCAGGGACACGTCCTTCGCCAGCGCGTCCGTCCCCCGCACCACGTCCTCCTCCTTCTTGCCCAGCGCCTCGGCCAGCCGCTTCGTCACCTCCGGGTGCCCCTCGCCCCAGCGGGCCTCCAGCCGTGCACGCTCGCGGCGGAGCTGGAAGACGATCCACGGCGCGCGGCCCCCCGCCACACTCCAGGTGCGGGACACGTACGCCCGGATGCGCGCGCGGATCCACTGCTGCGCGTAGGCGCCGAACGGCACTCCCCGCTCCTCGAACCGGCGCGCCGCCTCCACCAGGCCGACGTTGCCCTCCGCCATCAGCTCCTCCAGCGACAGGCCCGTCCAGCGGTACTTCCAGGCCAGCCGGCGGACCAGCTCCAGGTGCCCCCGCACCCGCATCTCCACTTCCGCCGAGTCCACCTCGGTCTCCACACCCTCCACCGTGGACTCGAGCTCCTCGCAGATGGCTTCCATGACGCGTACCTCCCCAAGCAGTCCCCCGCGCACCCATCGCGCGGTGACGGACGTAGAGATAAGCGGAGGCGACACTTAAGAAAATTAGCTAGTTTGGATGAAAACCTTCGGTTATTCCTAAGTCATGGCGTGGCTCAACTACCACCATCTCCTCTATTTCTGGACGGTTGCGAGGGCGGGCAGCATCGCCAAGGCGAGTGAAGAGCTGCACCTCGCCCAGCCCACCATCAGCGCCCAGATCAAGCTCCTCGAGGAAGCCCTGGGCCACCAGCTCTTCGAGCGCAAGGGCCGCAAGCTTGTCCTGTCCGACGTGGGCCGCACCGTCATGCGCTACGCGGATGAAATCTTCCGCCTGGGCAACGAGCTGAAGAACGTCGTCTCCGGACTGCCCACCGGCCAGCAGCTGCGCCTCAACGTGGGCGTGCTCGACGTCATCCCCAAGCTCGTCGCCGAGCAGCTGCTCAAGCCCGCGCTGGATGCCGGCCCCTCGCTGCGCATCATCTGCCGTGAGAGCCCCCTGCCCCAATTGCTCGCACAGCTGGCGCTGCATGAGCTGGACGTGGTGCTCGCGGACGCGCCCGGCTCCGAGCCCGTCAGCGTCCGGTCCTTCAACCACCTGCTGGGCAAGTGCGGCGTGACGTTCTTCGCCGCCCAGCCGCTCGCGCACCTGCGCAAGGACTTCCCACGCTCGCTCGACGGCGCTCCCATGCTGCTGCCGTCGGAGGAGTCGTCGGTGCGCCGCTCGCTGGACCTGTGGTTCGAGCGGCTCGGCATCCGGCCCCTCATCGCCGGTGACTTCGATGACAGCGCGCTGCTCCAGGCCTTCGGACAGAAGGGGCACGGCATCTTCGCCATGCCCTCCATCATCGACGCCGAGGTGCAGCGGCAGTTCAACGTCACCGCCATCGGGCACACCGACGAAATCGAGCAGTGCTTCTACGCCATCACCGTGGAGCGCCGCCTGCGCCATCCCGCCGTCGTCGCCATCGCGGAAGCCGCGCGCTCGCACATCTTCGGCGGGTGAGCCGCGTCACCCGGCCGCGCGGAACACCTCCGCGCCCGCCACCACCGTGGCCAGCACGCGCGCGTCCACCAGCGCTGACGCGGGGCCCTCCAGCGGATCCTCCGACAGCGCGACGAAGTCCGCGTCCAGGCCGGGCTTCAGCCTTCCGCGCCGCGCCTCCTCGAAGGACGCCCACGCGGGCCCCACCGTGAAGCCCTCCAGCGCCTCCGCCGCGCTCAGGCGCTCCTCCGGATACCAGCCGCCCTCCGGCCAGCCCTTCGCGTCCTGCCGCGTACGCGCCGCGTAGAGTCCCGCGAGCACGTCCGGGTTCTCGATGGGGAAGTCACTGCCCAATGCCAGGTGCGCGCCCGCGTCCTTCAGCGTGCGCCAGGCGTAGGCGCCCTTGAGCCGCTCGCGCCCCAGCCGCGTCTGTGCCCACGGCATGTCGCTGGTGGCGTGCGTGGGCTGCACGCTGGCCACCAGGCCCGCCGCGCCCAATCTCCGGATGTCCTCCAGCCGCAGGATCTGCGCGTGCTCCACCCGGTGACGCAGGGCCTGCGTGCCCGTCCGCTCCGCGCCTCGCAGGAGGACATCCACGACCAATGTATTGGCACGGTCTCCAATGGCGTGGATGCACACCTGGAAGCCCCGCGCCATGAAGGCCTGTGCACGCGCTTCGAGTTCCTCGGGTGAGAGGAGCAACAGGCCGCGCTGGCCGGGCTCGTCGCTGTAGTCGTCGTGCAGCGCCGCGCCCCGGCTTCCCAGCGCTCCATCCGCCAGGAACTTCACCGAGCGCATGGACAGGTGACGCCCCTGCCACGGCCCCTGCTCCAGATAGGCGTGACGCTGTTCACCCTGCCCCGCCGCCATCGCGTACACGCGCAGGGGCAAGGTCCCCGCGGCGTCCCACGCCTGCAACGTGCGGAAGGCCTGCAGGTCCATGCCCGCGTCGTGCACGCCCGTGAGCCCGACCTGCGCGCACCGCTCCAGGGCGGCTCGCAACCGGGTCTCCAATTGCTCACGCGTGGGCGCGGGAATCGCGGCCTCCACCACGTCCATCGCGTTGTCCACGAGGACGCCGGTGGGCTCGCCGTTCGCGTCCTTGAGGATGCGGCCTCCTGGCGGATCCGGCGTGTCCCGCGTGATGCCCGCGCGGCGCAGCGCCTCGCCGTTCACCCAGGCCGCGTGATGATCCACCCGCATGAGGAACACCGGCGTCGTGGGGAAGCGCGCGTCCAGGTCCTTACGGCCGGGGAACGCGGCCCCGGGCCACTCGTTCTGGTCCCATCCCTTGCCGAGCAGCCAGTCCCCCTGGAAGCTCGACGCGGGCGCCTTCGCCAGACGCTGGAGGACGTCCTCCACCGAGGGCGCCTTCTCCAGGCGCACCGTGGTCAGGCTCTTCCCCAGGCCATGGATGTGCGCGTGCGCGTCCACCAGGCCGGGCACCACCGTGGCGCGGCCCAGATCCACTTCACGCGCGCCAGGACCCGCGGCGGCGCGCGCTTCCGCGAGCGTCCCCACCGCGAGCAACCTTCCGTCATGCACCGCCAATGCTTCCGCGCGCGGACGCTCCGCATCGAGCGTCCACACGCGCTCCGCCCTGTAGACCGTGGTCTGCGCCGTCATGGCGCGGAAGACTACCCGCCGCCCTCGGGGAAGCCACCGTCCACGTCCGGCGCATTGACGGGACCCGCGGGGCCCGCCGGTTCGTTGGGCACGTTCTGGATTTCTTCGCGGACCGTGTCCGGCCCCTGGATGGGCATCTGGTCCTCCGTCCCCGGGGGCTGGGTGGTCTTGCAGGCCACCGCTCCAGCAACGGACAGGCCCAGAGCAGCGATGAGCAGCACGGCACGGCGCATGAAACCTCCTGGAAGAAGAGCGAGAGACTGAACCTAAGGAGGTGCGTCCTCCTCCAGCAACGCGCATCCCCTTCAACGTCCAGGATTGGATGCACAAGCGGGGCGCCGGGCCCTCCCTGCCCGCATGCCCTCCAGGCCCCCTGTCTCAGGAGCCGGTCATCCGAACATCCGATGCACATCGTTGTCCGAGTGCGTGTGCGCGAGGAGCGCGCATTCGGGGGCGGACATGCGGGACCACGTCGACAGGATGAGCTGGCGCCGTCACGTCCTCTGGGGCTGGCTCCTGGCGTTCCTCTTCGTGGGCCTCGCCGCTCCGGCGGCCCCCGCTTCACCGTCCTTCGTCGCGCGGTGCGAGCTGGAGGGCGTGGTGGATGCCGGCTCGGGCGCGTACCTCACGGACTGCGTGAAGCGCGCGGAGGACGGGGGAGCGTCAGCGCTGCTCGTGCGGTTGGACACTCCGGGCGGTTCGTTGGAGGCCACCCGCTCCGTGGTGCGCGCGTTCCTGGGCTCGCGCGTTCCCGTGCTCGTGTGGGTGGGGCCTTCCGGTTCGCGTGCCGGCAGCGCGGGCGTGTTCATCGCGCTCGCATCGAACGTGAGCGCCATGGCGCCGGGGACGAACATCGGCGCGGCGCACCCCGTGGGGCTCGGGGGCGAGGACGTGGAGCAGGTGGGTGGCGAGGAGCTTGCCCGCAAGGTGGAGAACGACACGGTCGCCTTCGCGGAGGGCATTGCCCGGCAGCGGGGCCGCAATCCGGAGTGGGCCGCGGCCGCCGTGCGCGACAGCGCCAGCGTCCCCGCGGACCGCGCCGTGGAGCTTCGCGTGGTGGAGCTCGTCGCTCCCACCGAGGCCGGGTTCCTCTCCGCCGTCGATGGCCGCCGCGTGGAGGTGGCGGGCGGTGACACCGTGACGCTCGCCACCCGCGAGGCCCATGTGGTGTCGCTGGAGCCGGGGCTGTCACAGCGGGTGGTGCATGCGCTCGCGCAGCCGTCCCTCATCTACCTGCTGTTCCTCATCGCGGCGCTGGGCCTGGTGGTGGAGCTGTCCCATCCGGGCGCGGTGGCGCCGGGGCTCATTGGCGGCGTGGCGCTGGTGCTGGCGTTGATGGCTTCGGCGACGCTGCCGGTGCGCTCGGGCGCGCTGGTGCTGATGCTCCTGGGCGTAGGGCTCATCCTCGCGGAGCTGTTCGTCACCAGCGGACTCCTGGGCGCGGCGGGCGTGGGGCTGTTGATATTGGGCGGCGTGTTCCTGGTGGACCGCTTCGAACCGGGCTGGTTCGTGGAGCCGTCCTTCCGCCTGTCGTGGGGCGTGATGCTGCCCACGGCGCTCGTGTTCGCGGGGACCGCGGCCTTCATCGCGTACCGCAGCGCCCAGACGCGCAAGCTGCCGCAGCGGGGCGGCGACGCGGGGCTCGTGGGCGAGGCCGGCACGGCGCTGGCCCCCGTCACGCCTTCGGGCGGCGAGGTGTTCGTCCACGGCGAGCGCTGGCGCGCCGTCTCCTTCACTCCCATCCGCGAGGGCGCCCAGGTCGTGGTGCGTGCCGTGGAAGGGCTCACCCTCACCGTCGCGGAGCAGATGCCATGAACGAACTGGTCGGAGCGCTGGGGTGGCTCCTCCCCGTGGCCCTGTTGTTCCTCCTCTTCATCTCCGGCGTGCGCATCGTCACCGAGTACCAGAACGGCGTCGTCTTCCGGCTGGGCCGCTACGTGGGCCTCAAGCGCGCGGGCTTCCGCTGGCTCATCCCCTTCGTCGAGCGGATGGTCATCATCGACCTGCGCACGGTGGCGCGCGACGTGCCCCCGCAGGACGTCATCACCAAGGACAACGTCAGCGTGAAGGTCAACGCCGTCGTCTACTTCCGCGTCATCCAGGCGGACAAGGCCGTGCTCCAGGTGGAGGACTACCTCTACGCCACCAGCCAGATTGCGCAGACCACGCTGCGCGCCATCCTGGGCCAGGTGGAGCTGGACGACCTGTTGTCGCAGCGCGAGCGCATCAACCACGAACTGCAGCAGGTGCTCGACGCGCGCACGGACCCGTGGGGCGTGAAGGTCTCCAACGTGGAGGTGAAGCACATCGACCTGCCGCTGGAGATGCAGCGGGCCATCGCGCGGCAGGCCGAGGCCGAACGCGAGCGCCGCGCGAAGATCATCGCCGCGGAGGGCGAACACCAGGCCGCGGAGAAGCTCTCCCTGGCCGCGGACGTGCTCAGCCGCAACCCCGCCACGCTCCAGCTGCGCTACCTGCAGACGCTGGTGGAGATCACCGGCGGCGGCAACCACACCATCCTGCCCATCCCCCTGGAGATATTGCGCGCGTTCGGCGCCATGCCCTCGCGGCCCCGTCCACCGGAGGAGGCCCGCGAGGAGGAGGACGAGGACGCGTCCCACGGGCTGTCCTGAAACGACGAAGGTCCACCCGTGCGCGAGGCACGGATGGACCTGTCGGGTGAGACGCAGCGGTGGGATTACAGCTGGCCGCTGTCCTCGATCTTCACGGGCTTGCTCGTCGCGCCGGACTGGCTGCCCACGGACTCAATCTTCTTCACCACGTCCATGCCCTCGACGACCTTGCCGAAGACGACGTGCTTGCCGTCGAGCCACGACGTGGTGGCCGTGGTGAGGAAGAACTGCGAGCCGTTGCTGTTGGGACCGGCGTTCGCCATGGAGAGGACGCCCGGGCCCGTGTGCCGGTGCTTGAAGTTCTCGTCCGCGAACTTCTCACCGTAGATGGACTCGCCGCCGTAGCCATTGCCGAGCGTGATGTCGCCGCCCTGGCACATGAAGTTCGGGATGACGCGGTGGAAGGGCGTGCCCTTGAAGTGCAGCGGCTTGCCGCTCTTGCCAATGCCCTTCTCACCCGTGCACAGGGCGCGGAAGTTGTCGGCGGTCTTGGGAACGTCGTCGGAGAACAGCTCCATCACGATGCGGCCGGCGGGCTGGCCACCAATCGACATGTCGAAGAAGACCTTGGCGTTTGCCATGTTCACGTGCTCCACGGTGAGGGTTGGGCGGGACGTACCAGACCCGCGCGTCCTGCGGGGCACCCGCTAGCACCTTCGCGTGCGCTGCGGAACAAATTCAGGCCTCCGGTGGGCCGCCCGGTTGCCCGTCGCGGAACAGCTCCGCGCCCTCCAGCGTGATGGCGCGGCGGCTCAAGCGCAGCGACGCCAGGGCCAGCACCGCCGTGGAGCCCAACAGCCCCACGCCCAGGGAGAAGGACATCACCGGCAGCCCCTCCGGCACCGCGACGCTGCGGCGCAGCAGGTACAGCAGCGACGTCACCACGAAGGACAGGAGCGCCGCGTAGGTGAAGCCAATGGCCCGGGCGAGGATGGCGTGGCGGCGGTCCATGATGGCCACCTCCTCGCGCAGGAGCGAGCGGCGCGCGTGGCCCGCTGGCAGCGTGCGCCATTCCCGGACCATGTCCCGCATGCGCGCGGTGATGCGCGAAATCTGATTGTCCAGGCCGGTGGCCAGGATGCCGCACCCGGACACCATCACCGCGGGCGTCACCGCCGTGCCGATGAGCTGGATGGAGGAGGGGTCCAGGCCGTCCACGCCGACGTTCATGGCCCCCCTTCTGTCCCACCGCCCGCCCGGCCGCCACCTCCCACATCACGACAGCACTACTGACGAATCACCACCGACGTCTTGACAGTTCAACTGTCACAACCTACTGTCAGGTTCGTGAGCACGCCCAAGACACAGACGGAGTGGAAGCTGGCCGCGCTGGCGGAGGAGGTGGGCGTCTCGCCTCGCACGGTCCGCTATTACGTCCAGCGGGGCCTCCTGCCCGCGCCGCCCTTCAAGGGGCCGGACACGGTCTACGGAGAGGAGCACCGGGTGCGGCTCAAGGCCATCCGGGTGCTCCAGGCCCGGTTCCTGCCACTGGACGCCATCCAGGCGGAGCTCTTGCGGCTGTCGCCGGAGGAGCTGCGCCGGCTGGCGGAGACGCCGGTGGGCGCGGGGACGCCGCCGGTACCGGAGGACGTCCCCCGGATGCCCCCGAAGCGGCCGGGAAAAGACCCGACGGTGGAGGTGGCGCGTTACCAGCGCTGGCTCCTGGCGCCGGGGTTGGAATTGCACGTGTCGGAGCAGGCGGAAGCGAAGGTCCGGGCGCTGGCGGAGCGGGTGCGCGCCCTCATCGAGGAGTCCGAGGAAGGAACGCTGTCATGAACGAGCAGGCGAAGTGTGGGCTGTTCACGCGTGAGGGGGCCCAGGTGCCCCTGCAGGGAGTGGAAGTCTCCGGTGAGCTGCTCGGGGGGCACGCGCGGGTGCGCGTGACGCAGCGCTACCGCAACGACGAGAAGAAGCCGGTGGAGGCCATCTACACCTTCCCCCTGCCCTCCGACGCGACGCTCAGCGCCTTCTCCATGACGTGCGCGGGCCGCCGCGTGGCCGGCGTGGTGAAGGAGCGCGAGGCGGCCTTCCGCGCCTACGACGACGCCATCACCGAAGGGCACGGCGCGGCGCTGCTGGACCAGGAGCGCGCCAACGTCTTCACCGCGCAGGTGGGCAACCTGCTGCCGGGCGAGGAGACGCTGGTGGAGGTGGAGTTCCTCCAGACGCTCACCTCCGAAGAGGGCAGCGTGCGCTGGATGCTGCCCACGCTGGTGGCGCCCCGGTACATCCCCGGCGCGGTGCACGGCGACCGCACCGGCCACGGCAGCGCGGCCCCGACGACGCGGGTGCCGGACGCGGACCGCATCACCCCGCCCACGAGCATGAACGTGGACTACGGGCTGCGCATGGACCTGCTCATCGACGTGGGCCGTGACGTGGTGGTGGAGAGCCCGTCCCACCGCATCACCGTCACCAAGGAAGGCACCCGCATGCGGGTGAACCTCCAGCGCGATTCGTTCCACAAGGACTTCGCGGGCAACGAGGTGGCGCTGGACCGGGACGTGGTGCTCACGATGCGCAACGCCAACCCGGACGTGATGCTCACGCCCGTGGTCACCCACCGGAAGGCGGAAGGTCCTGGCACGTTCGCGCTCACGGTGGTGCCGGACCTGCTGAACCTGGCGACGACGCCGCCCCGGCAGGAGGTGGTGTTCGTGGTGGACACGTCCGGCTCCATGTCCGGCGACAGCCTGCCCCAGGCCCAGGCCGCGCTCCGGCTGTGCCTGCGCCACCTGCGTGAAGGTGACCGCTTCAACGTCATCGCGTTCGAGAACTCGTTCCGCTCCTTCTCCGCGCAGACGGTGCCGTTCACCCAGCGCACGCTGGAGCAGGCGGACGCGTGGGTCGCGGGGCTGAAGGCCTATGGCGGCACGGAGCTGCTGGAGCCGATGGTCGCCGCGATGAAGGCCGCGCCGGACGGCGTGGTGGTGCTGCTGACGGACGGCCAGGTGGGCAACGAGAGCGAGATCCTCGACGCGGTGCTCGCGGCGCGCGGGACGGGGCGGGTGTTCTCGTTCGGCATCGGCACCAACGTGAGCGACGCGCTGCTGCGCGACCTGGCGCGGCGCACGGATGGCGCGGTGGAGTTCATCCACCCGGGGGAGCGCATCGACGAGAAGGTGGTGGCGCAGTTCTCGCGGGCGCTCGCGCCGCGCGTCACCGACCTGGAGGTGCGCTTCGACGGCGTGGAGACCAGCGAGCTGGCACCGGCCACGCTGCCGCCGCTGGTGGACGGCACGCCGTGGACGCTCTTCGGGCGCTATGCGCAGGCGGGCACGGGCAGCGTGACGCTGAAGGGGAAGTCGGGCCGGGAGCCCTTCTCCCTCACGGTGCGGCTGGACCTGCCCGCGCAGTCGGAGCGGCCGGTGGTGGAGAAGTTGTGGGCCGCCGAGCGCATCCGGGGATGGATGGACGCGGGGCTGGTGGGCCGGCGCGCGGAGGCGATGAAGGAGCGCATCGTGCGGCTCGCCATCGAGCACCAGCTGGCCACGCAGTACACGTCCTTCGTGGTGGTGGAGGAGCGCCAGGGCGACCGTCGCGCGTCCGGCACGCCGGACACGCGCGTGGTGCCAGTGAACGCGCCCGCGGGCTGGAGCATGTTCAACCAGGCCGCTCGGGACATGGATGACGAATCCGTGCCGGAGGGCGGGCTCGTGGACGCGATGTCGCCGGCGCGGGCGCCCATGGAGAAGCTGAAGCGGATGGCCTCGAAGCCGATGCCCAGGCCCGGGGCGGCACCGGGCCGCTCCCGGGGCGGCGCGGTCCCCCCACCTCCTCCGAGCATGGCCCCCTCCGCGCCCGCTCCCGCGCGCGACCTGGGACCGGAGCCCACCACCGGGTCCTCCTTCCAGGCGGAGTTCGCGGATGGCTCCGGGCCCATGGGTGGCAGGGCCGCGCCCATGGAGCAGGAGTCCGCGAAGAACGCGAAGAAGGAGAAGGGCGGCCTCTTCGACCGGCTGATGTCCGCGGCGAGGCCGTCCAAGGCCTCTCGCGTCCTGGAGACCGCAGCGGAGCTGGAGCGCGTCGTCAAGAGCAAGGAGGAGGTGCTCTACGAGCAGGAGGAAATCCAGCCGCTGTCCGTGGCGGACGCGTCCATTCCCACCGAGGACGTGGGCGGCCTCCTGGGCCAGCAGCTCGCGAACGGGCTGTGGGCCGGCACGGGTGAAGGGCCGGAGCCGGTGCGCCAGGCCCGCGCCACCGCGCGGGTGCTGCTGGTGCTCCTGCGCGAGGGCATCACCAGCAGCCACCCGCTGCACGGCGCGCAGGTGAAGAAGGCCGTGGACGCGCTGCTCGCGCTGGCCTCGCAGCTGGGCCAGGCGCCGGACGTGGCGGAGCTGGCGCTGGGTGTGGCGTGGCTGGTGGCGGCGGGGCCGCGCACGCGGGGCCGCATCGAGCAGGCCGCGAAGCCCCTTCCCGGCCTGGACGGGCGGCTGGGGGACATGGCCGCGCTCCGCCAGCACATGGAGACGCTGGCGACGCGGTAGGCCTCCGAGAGGCGTCACCCGGACCTCGTGCCTCCCTTCCGGGAGGACCGGGGGTCCCGGGTCTCCCGTCCTTCCGCGGGGGTCGACTAGGGTGGGCGCTCGCATGGTCCTCGCGCCCTTCGTCCTGGCCGTCCTCGTCGCAGCACAGCCCGGGCCTTCGCCCCGGGAAGGCACGACACCTCCCGCCGTCACGTCTTCGGGCGCTGTCTCCGCGCCGCCGCTCGTGGCGAGCGAGGAGGCCTGCGCCGCCGATTCCGACTACGCGGCGGGCTTCGACGCGCTGGTGCGCGGACAGGATGCCCAGGCGCTGGAGTTGCTGGAGCGCGTGATGCTGGTGTGTCCCGGGCATCCGTACGCGCCGGAGCTGGCGCGGCTGGCGCGGACGCGGCTGGAGCCGGGCGCGCGGCTGGCGCGGGACACGCTGGCGCGGCCGGTGGTGGCGGAGCCAGGGGTGACTTCGAAGGAGGGACCGTCGCAGCAGGCCCGGGCGTCGTTGACCGTCGTGCAGACGCTGCACGGCATCACCCAGGGCGTCATGCTGTGCTCCATCGCCAACTGCCATGACGGGCGCGCGTACGTGGCGGTGTCGCTCCTGGGCGGCGGCGCGGGGGCGGCGATTTCGATGCTCGCCACCCGGAACGGGCTGACGCGGGGCCAGGCGGCGGCCATCAACTCCGGCACGGTGTGGGGCTTCGGCTACGGCCTTGCGTCCCAGAGCTCGTTCGACCTGGAGGGGGAGAGCTCCACGGGGGCTGTGATGGCGGGGGCGCTGGGCTTCACGGGCCTGGGCATCCTGGTGGCGGAGTTCGCGCGGCCCACCGCGGGCCAGGTGTCGCTGGCGAACTCCGGCGGTCTGTGGGCGGGCGTGGTGGCGGGACTGCTGATGGCCACCCAGAGCGGTGAGACGCGCGACTTCATCGCCATCGAGCAGGGCGTGGTGGGCGCGGGGCTGCTCACCTTCGCGCTGGTGTCACGCAATCTGGACATCTCCCAGGGCCGGGTGCTGCTCATCGACGCGGGTGGCATCCTGGGCGGCCTGGTGGGCTTGAGCGCGATGTTCCTGGCACTGGACAGCGACCATGGAGACGCGCTGCTGGTGGGCACCGCCGTGGGAGTGCTGGCCGGCCTGGGGACCGCGACGTTCCTCACGCGGGACTTCGATGCGCCGAATGACGTCCCCACCGTGTCCGTCATCCCGGCGACGCTGGGACGTCACGGCGGCTTGGGACTGGCGGTGATGGGCCAGTTCTAGCCCTAAGCTGTCCGCTTCGTTCCGCCGCTTCCGGAGCCGCCCATGCCCGTCGAGTCCCAGGCGCTGACCCTCTTGCGTGACGAGCACGCGCTGCGCGTGCGGCAGGTGAAGGAGTGGGGCGAAATCCTCACCGGCTTCGAGGGCCGCAACCGCTACGAGGTGGTGGGCGACGACGGACACACGCTCTTCTTCGCGGGCGAGGTGGGCAGCGGGCTGGGCCTGTTCCTCCTGCGCGGCTTCCTCAAGGCGAAGCGGCCCTTCACGATGGAGCTCAAGTCCGCGAGCGGGGAGACGCTCCTGCGGCTGCGCCGCCCGTGGCGCTTCTGGCTGTCCCGGCTGGAGGTGGAGGACGGCGAGGGGCGGCACCTGGGCGCCATCCAGCAGCGGTTCCGCTTCTTCACCCGCGCCTATGACGTGCTCGGGCCCAACGACGAAGAGCTGGCCCACTTGAGCGGCCCGTTCTTCAGGCCGTGGACGTTCAACGTGGAGCAGCAGGGGCGCGAGGTGGGGACCATCGCGAAGAAGTGGAGCGGGTTCGGCAAGGAGATGTTCACGGATGCCGACAACTTCGGCGTCCGGTTCAACGGCCTGCACGACCCGCACGTGCGGACGCTGGTGGTGGCCGCGACGTTCCTCATCGACTTCGTGCACTTCGAGGACCGCCGCGGCGGCAACGACTGACGGCTAGGAGTGCCGGCGCAGCGTGGGCTCGCGCGTGCGGCCCTCCTCGTCGCGCGGGAGTCCGTCGAACGACGGCTCACCGGCGAGCGTGCCGGGACGCCAGCGCTGGACCTCGCGCACCATGAAGAACGCGGCGGCGGACAGCACGCCCAGGTCGTCCAGCCAGCCCACCACGGGGATGAAGTCCGGAATCGCGTCCACGGGCGACACGAAGTACAGGACAGCCAGCAGCCCGGCCAGCTTGCGCCACGTCGCCACCTGGGGGTCGCGCACGTAGCGGAAGAAGCGGGTTCCCATTCCTCGAAGGCCTGCGATGTTCATACCCCTCCCTACGCATGGGGGACGCGGGTGATTGCACCATTCGTGCCGGATGCTTGCACGCCTGGTGCACTAGCGGGCGACGCCAGATGTCTCCTCCAGCACGTCCGCGCGGCCCGCGACCTCCAGGCGGGCGCGTCCGCCCTCGCGAAAGGGGGCCGAGGAGGCGGCGCGCACCACCAGCGCCATGCCCGCGCAGGACACGGTGAAGTCCACGTGCGCGCCCCGGAAGGCGCGCTCCAGGACTTCCGCTCGAAGGGCGCCGCCCACCGCGACGCCGTCCGTGTCGGGGACGAGCCGCAGGGCCTCCGGGCGCAGGGAGAGCATCACCTCGCCGCGCGCCTCCGTGCTCAGCGGCAGGTTGCCCAGCGCCGTGCGCGCGACGCGGCCGAAGCCTGAACCGGGCAGCAGGTTGGTGCCGCCCAGGAAGTACGCGGCGAAGGCGCTGCGCGGCGCTTCGTAGACGGACTCGGGAGTGCCCTGCTGCTCCACCGTGCCCGCGCGCAGCAGCACCAGCCGGTCCGCGAAGGCCAGCGCGTCCCCCACGTCGTGCGTGGCGAAGAGCACCGCGGCGCCTCGCGCCTTGAGCACGCGGCGCCACTCTCCGAGGATGTTGGCGCGCAGGCCGGCGTCCATGCCGGCGAAGGGCTCATCCAGCACCAGCAGCTTCGTCCCGGAGGCCAGCGCGCGCGCCAGCAATACGCGCTGCCGCTGTCCCCGGGAGAGCGTTCCGCAGGCGCGCCCTTCCAGGTCTTCCAGTTGGAACAGCGCCAGCAGGCCGCGCGCGTGCGCCAGGCCTTCGCCCCTGGGCTGCACGCCCATCACCACGTCGCGCACGGTGAGGCCGGATTCGAGCTCCGCGTCGTGGAGGACTCGGCGCAGGGGGCGCTGCTCCGGGGGCACGAACACGTCCGGCCCGGCGACCACGCGGCCCGCGAGCGTGATGGTGCCGGACGTCGGCTGCTCCAGGCCCGCGACCAGCCGCAGCAGGGACGTCTTCCCGGAGCCGGAGGTGCCCATCAGCGCCACCGCGTCCCCCGGCTCCAGCGCCAGCGACACGTCCCGCACCGCCGGGGCGGCGGCACCGAGGAACTTCAGGGTGAGGGCATCGAGCGAGAGGAAGGCCATGACGGCGGGCACACTACGGTGCGGCACCGGCCGGGCCAAGCACCGGCCGCCCGGCCCGGTCCCAACCTGTCCGACTGTCGGACAGGTTCGTGCGGTGCGCCGCGGACGGGAATCCCAGCGAGTGCTTCCGCGCCGTGGGATTAGGCTCTCCGCCCTTCCCCTCTTCCGGGAGTCCCCATGTCGCGCCTGCTCGTCGCTTGTGCCGTCCTGCTGGGAACCGCGTCCTTCGCCCAGGCCCCCGCTGCGCCTCCGCCGCAGCCCAAGGCCGCGGCCCCTGCCGCTCCGGAGAAGCCGAACCCCATCAAGGCCTCCGCGGAGCGCACCCAGGCCGCGCTCGCCCAGCTGCCCAAGGCGAAGCCCGAGGACGTGAAGTCCCAGGACGCCATCCTCAAGGCGCTCTACGACGTCATCAGCGGACCGGCGGGCGCGCCTCGTGACTGGCAGCGCTTCCGCTCCCTCTTCTATCCGGGCGCCCAGCTCATCCCGCTGGCGAAGCCGCCGGGCGCGACCACGCTGGCGGCCCGCCCCATCACCCCGGAGGACTACGTGACGTGGGGCCAGGAGAGCACCGCGACGCACGGCTTCTTCGAGAAGGAGATTGCGCGGCAGACGCACGCCTTCGGCGCGCTGGCGCAGGTCATGAGCACCTATGAGGCGCGCGGCACGCAGGACGGGCCGCTCATCGCCAAGGGCGTCAACAGCATCCAGCTCTTCAACGACGGCCAGCGCTGGTGGGTGATGAACATCTTCTGGATCGACGAGAAGACCGCCGGCCTCACCGTGCCCAAGGACCTCACCCAGAAGTAGCCCCCGCACCAACGAAGAGGGCCGGGTCCCGGAGCGCGCATCCCGCGTCCCGTGCCCGGCCCTCCCGTGTTTCTACCGCCTGGCTCAGCCTTCCGAGCCGGGCTCACCTTCCGAGCCGGGCGAACCGGACTCGTCCGCCGGAGCCTCCGCCGAAGACTCCTCCACCGGCGCGGCCTCCGCGGAACCCTCGGCGCCGGCCCCTTCCACCGGCGAGGTGGCCTCCGTCTCCTCCTCCTCGGACTCCTCGCCTTCGGGCAGCTTGGAGATGGCCATCACCTTCTCCTCGCCGTTCTCCAGCGCGATGAGGCGCACGCCCTGCGTGTTGCGGCCGATGACGGAGATCTCCTTCACCTTCATGCGGATGAGCATGCCGCCGTTGGTGACGAGCATCACCTCGTCGCTGTCCTTCACCTGCACCACGCCCACCACGCGGCCGTTCCGCTCGGTGGTCTTGATGTCGATGATGCCCTTGCCGCCACGGCCCTGCTGCCGGTACTCGGCGCCTTCGGTGCGCTTGCCGTAGCCGTTCTCCGTCACCGTGAGGATGGCGCTGCTCTGCTCCGCGGGCGCCTGGCCCTCCTCCGGCTCCTTGTCCAGGAGGTCCGCGCCCACCACCTCGTCGCCGTCCTCCAGCGTGATGCCCTTCACGCCGTAGGCCTGACGGCCCATGGAGCGGACATCCTCTTCCTTGAAGCGGATGCTCATGCCCGTGGCCGTGGACAGGAGGATGTCCTTGGTGCCGTCGGTGATCATCACGCCCACCAGCTCATCGCCCTCGTCGATGCCCAGCGCGATGATGCCGCTGGCGCGGACGCTTTCGAACGCGCTCAGGTCCGTGCGCTTCACCACGCCCTTCTTCGTGACGAAGAAGACGTAGCGGTTCTCCGGGAAGTCGCGCGTCACCAGCACCTGCGCCAGCCGCTCCCCTTCCCCGAACTGCACCAGGTTCACGATGGCCTTGCCGCGCGAGGTGCGGCTGCCCTGCGGAATCTGGTGCACCTTCAGCGAGTACAGCTTGCCCTTGGTGGTGATGGGCATGAGGTACGCGTGCGTGCTGGCCACGAACACCTTGGTGACGAAGTCGTCCTCCTTCGTCCCCGCGCCCGTCTTGCCGCGCCCGCCGCGCTTCTGCGCGCGGTACTCCGACAGGGGCGAGCGCTTCACGTAGCCCGTGTGCGACAGCGTGACCACCATCGTCTCTTCCGCGATGAGGTCCTCGCTGGTGATTTCATCCACCGCGCCGGTGATCTCCGTGCGGCGCTTGTCGCCGTAGCGCTCGCGGATCTCCATCAGCTCCGCCTTGATGACGGAGAGCAGGCTCTTCTCGTTGGCGAGGATGTCGCGCAGGCGCGCGATGTCGCGCACCAGGCCGAGGAGCTCCTTGAAGAGCTCCTCGCGCTGCAGGCCGGTGAGGCGCTGCAGGCGCATCTCCAGGATGTTCTGCGCCTGGTCCTCGCTGAAGCCCGCGCCCTCGTACTTGTGCTCCAGGCCGCCGTAGGCCGGCTCCTCGTTGCGAGCGCGGCTGACCAGCAGCTCCATCTGCGCCTTGGCCTTCGCGTAGTCGATGCGCTCCAGGTTCTGGAAGCGCTCGCGCGTGTAGAGCTCCGGCGACAGGATGTTCATCAGGCCCCAGCGCGCTTCATCCGGGTCGCGCGACGCGCGGATGAGGCTGACCACCAGGTCGATGAGGTCCTGCGCGACGAGCAGGCCTTCCACGATGTGCATGCGCGCCAGCGCCTTGCGCAATTCGTAGCGCGTGCGGCGCGTCACCACGTCGCGGCGGTGCGCGATGAAGCGGTCCAGCAGCTCCTTCAGGTTGAGCGTGCGCGGCTGCCCGCCGTCAATGGCCAGCATCACCGCGCCGAACGTCGTCTCCATCTGCGTCATGGAGAAGAGGTTGTTGAGCACCACCTGGGAGATGGCATCGCGCTTGAGCTCGATGACGATGCGCATGCCCTGACGGTCGCTCTCGTCACGGATGTCGCTGATGCCCTCCAGCTTCTTCTCACGCACCAGCTCGGCGATCTTCTCGATGAGCCGGGCCTTGTTCACCTGGTAGGGGATCTCCGTGACGATGATGGCCTCACGGTCGCCCTTCTTGGACGTTTCGATCTCCGTGCGCGCACGGATGGTCATGGCCCCGCGGCCCGTCTCGTAGGCGCGGCGGATGCCCTCGCGGCCGGTGATGATGGCGGCGGTGGGGAAGTCCGGGCCGACGATGAACTCCATCAGGTCCAGGACGGTGCAGCCCGGATTGTCGATGAGGTGCAGCGTGCCGCTGATGACCTCCGTCATGTTGTGCGGCGGGATGTTGGTGGTCATGCCCACCGCGATGCCGCTGCTGCCGTTGACGAGGAGGTTGGGGAACTTGGCGGGCAGGACGAGCGGCTCTTCCAGCGAGTCGTCGTAGTTGGGGCCGAACTCGACGGTCTCCTTGTCGATGTCCCCCAGGAGATCCTCCGCCAGCCGCTCCATGCGCACTTCCGTGTAACGCATGGCCGCCGGCGAGTCGCCGTCCACCGAGCCGAAGTTGCCCTGGCCGTCCACCAGCAGGTAGCGAAGGCTCCACTCCTGCGCCAGGCGCACCATGGCGTCGTAGACGGAAGAGTCGCCGTGCGGGTGGTACTTACCGATGACGTCACCCACCACGCGCGCGCTCTTCTTGTAGGCGCGGTTGTGGAGGTTGCCCAGGTCGTTCATCGCGAAGAGGACGCGACGGTGGACGGGCTTCAGGCCGTCGCGCACGTCTGGCAGCGCGCGGCCGATGATGACGGACATCGAGTAGTCGAGATACGAGCGGCGCATCTCGTCTTCGATGTTGATGGGAATGAGCTCTCCGGCGCCGCTCGACGGAGGGGGCGCGGGGGGCGTTGCCGGCGTGTCGGTGGTGTCGTCAGCCATGGGCTCTGGAAGGTGCGGACGGGCCCCTCACGTGGGGGGCTCCGCCCGATGGGAGAGTGTTCGTAACCCCCGGATTTCCCTCAGTCAATAAGGGAAACAGGGGGGATTCGCCACGGCTGCCCGCCCGCCCGGTTCCAGGGGTCGGAAGAGGCCTTTCCGGGGCACCCGGATGGAACATCCGGGCGGTGCGTTTTCAGCCCCACCGGAGGCCGTTTTCCGGGGCCGTTTCCAGGCCATTCCGGGCCCGTTTTCCAGGCCCGTTTTTCACGTCTTCGGGCGGAGGCTCGCGGCCAGCCGTTCGGCCTCCGCGCCCACACCGCCTTCGGGGTCCCTGGCCTTCGCGGTTTCGAACGCGGCGAGCGCCCCTTCGCGGTCGCCGCGGAGCTTCAGCGCCACGCCCACGTTGAGGTGCGCGCTGGCGTTGTCGCGGTCCATGGCGAGCGCTTCGCGGAACAGCGTGAGCGCCTGGTCCACATCGCCGGACAGGAGCGCCTCGCGGCCCGCCTGGACGCGCTTGTCCGCGTCGTTGACCAGCTCCACCTCGAACACGCTCTTGCCCACCACGTTGGCCACGAGCACGCGCAGGATGCCGCCCCAGTAGAACGACAGGCCCTCGGCGGCGACGACGGCGGCCAGGGGCAGGTCGGGCAGCAGCTGCTTGCCCCGGAACTTGAAGCGGACCTTGGTGTAGCGGCCCTTGTTGGTCCAGTGGACCAGCTCGCCGCGGAGCTTCTGGAAGCCGGCCTCCAGCTGGGCCGGGTCGATTTCGAAGGGCAGCACCCGGCCCTTCGGCTCACCGGCGGGCAGGCTCTTGGGCGCGGACTCGCGGGGGTCGGCCACGGGGCCGGAGTCGAAGACGGGCTCGGCCTCCAGCACGGGGGGCTTCGGGGACGACGCGGAGGCGCGGCGGGGCTCCACCTTCTCCACCTTCGCCTTCACCGGCCGGGCCGGTGTCTTCGCGGGCGCGGCGGGGCGCGCGGGCTGCTTCTTGGCCTTCGCGGGGGACTTGCGGGATGCCGTCTTTGCCATGAGGCCACTCTAAGCGACCCACTCCCCCGCCGCTCGTGAAGTCGTGCGAAGACGGCGGCGTCAGACAGGGCCTGGACGGTGGCCCCAGACGCCCACCATGAGGCTGGGCACCAGCACGCCGCCGTTGGCGCGCAGCTCGGCGGTGAGGCGGGCGGCCAGCGTGTCGATGTCCACCTCCATGGCCAGCGCCACGCCCAGCCGCTCCATGTGGGGCAGGAGCGTGCGCACGGTCTCCACCAGGGCATGCGTGGTCTCCGCGTCCGGCGTCACGCCCAGCCGTCCGCCCACCACGCCGTCATCCACCACCAGCCCGGCCCGCCGCAGCGTGGACACCAGCTCCATGCCCATGTGGACCTTGATGCCCACGCGTTCGCAGGTGGGCAGCATCCAGCCCCAGACGCGGTTGAACAGCGGCAGCTTCGGGTGCGCCAGGCCCATGGCCGCCAGCTCCAGCTCATGCATCGCCAGCACGCCGCCGGGGCGCAGGTGCTCCGCCATGCGGCGCACGAACGTCACCGGGTCCGGCTGGAACATCAGCACCAGCCGGCCGATGATGGCGTCGAAGGGGGCGCCGACGGGCAGCGACTCCAGGCTGCTCTGCTGGAAGCGCACGTGGGGCAGGCCGCGCGACTCGACGCGGCGCTGGGCGCAGGCGAGGACGCGGGCCTCGCGGTCCACCCCCACCACCTCGCCCGTGGGGCCCACCAGCTCCGCGGCGAGGAAGGACACGTCCCCCACGCCGCAGCCCACGTCCAGCACGCGCATGCCGGGCTTGAGGCCGGCCGCGCGCAGCACTCCTTCCGTCAGCGGCGCGTACACCTGGGCCTGGAGCATCAGCCGTCGCAGCTCCCGGTCCTCGTTGCCCAGGACGTACTCCGCGGCGGCACTCGGTTCTTCGACACGCATGTGCGACTCCGGGGTTGGAGACGACGCGCACGCTCGCAAGCCCTGGCGCCGTTCGCGCCCTCCCGGCGGTCCCGACGCAATGACAGACAGCCATCCGTGCCCGCGACCCGGGGGCAGGGCCGCGTCCATCCACGAACAGGCCCACGTCCCGGACATGTCTCTTGTGATTCCTGGACTTCCAGGTGAAGCGCCCGCGCGGTGCACGGCGTGTGGGTTGCCGCGCCGTGCGGTCGTGAAACAATCCGCGCCCTCCCCCACCAGGAAGAGCGCATCCATGACGCGTGTCCGGCCCGTCCTCCTCTCCGCCCTGCTGTTTGCCTCGCTCGCCCAAGCCGCGCCCGCCGTGCCCGCCGCGGAAGGCGCGTGGCCTCGCGTGCGCAAGGAGCGCCTCCAGAAGCTGCTGCCCCAGGCCATGGCCCGCGCGGGCGTGGACGCGTGGGTGGTGCTCTGCCGCGAGAACGACAACGACCCGCTCGCCAGCCATGTGGGAGGGGAGAACGCTGGCGGCACCGCCGCGTTCCTGTTCCTGCGCGACGGTGAAACGCTGCGCTCCACCGCGCTCTCCCCCGAGGGCGAGGCCACCGCGCTCCGGGACATGGGCGTGGTGGACGAGGTGGTGGCCTTCGCGCGCGGCGAGGACGTGCACGCGCTCATCGCCGCGCGGCTCACCAAGGCGAAGCCCACCAAGGTGGCCATCAACTCGTCGGAGCGGATGTCCATCGCGGACGGCCTGTCCGCCACGCAGCGCGCGAAGCTGGAGGCGGCGCTGTCCCCCGCGCTGCGCAAGAAGCTGGTGTCCTCCGAGGACCTGGTCTCCGAGTGGCTGTCCGTGAAGACGCCCGAGGAGGTGGACATCCTGCGCAAGGCCGCGGACATCACCGCGAAGCTGGAGGAGGAGGCGTACCGCACCGTGGTGCCCGGCAAGACGCGGGACTCGGACGTGGCGCGCTTCCTCAAGAAGCGCATCGCGGAGCTGGGCGTGGGTGACGGGTGGCAGCCGGACCAGAACCCCAACGTGAACAGCGGGCCCACGCGCGGGCACTCGAACGCCACCGACCGCGTCATCCAGCCGGGGGACTTCATCCAGACGGACTTCGGCATCCGCGTGGGCGGCACGTGGGTGACGGACATCCAGCGCTTCGCGTACGTGCTGGCGCCGGGGCAGACGCAGCCTCCCGCGGAGGCGCTGGCGAAGTGGGAGAAGTCGAAGAAGGGCAGCCGCATCGCGCTCGCGGCGATGAAGCCCGGCGTGCGCGGCTACGACGTGGACAAGGCCCAGCGCGATTGGATGCGTGAAGCGGGCTCCGAGCCCGTGATGTGGGGCACCGGCCACCCCGTGGGCTACTGGGCCCATGACGCGGGCCCCGCCCTGTCCGGCGCGGCGTCCGGCAAGCCGCCCTCGGGCTCCGCGCTGCGCAAGCTCCAGCCCGGGCAGGTGTTCGCCTTCGACGGCTTCTACGCATGGAAGGACGGCAGCAGCCCGGACGCGCTGCGCATCATCTCCGTGGAGGAGATGGCCGTCATCACGGAGACCGGCGCCGAGTACCTCAACCCACCCCAGGAGCAGCTCATCCTCATCCCGTCCCCTGTCACGCCCTCGAAACACTGAGGGCCCTGGTGGGCCCGCCGCGCCCACACCCTACGACGGGGGCGGTCTCGACCCCGGCGACTTGCCCGGTGGGGCGTGGCGCGCGGACGCGCGGGCTCGGATACACTCGCGCGCATCGGCGCGCCGCTCAGGCGCGGGAGGACCGCCCATGCCAACCGTGCTGGTCATCGACGATGACCTCTTCGTGCTCGCGACCGTGGGGGACACACTTCGGGGCGCGGGCTACACGGTGCTCACGGTGCAGTCCCCCGCCGAGGCCTTCCACCTGGACCTCAACGGCGTCGCCGCCATCCTGTGCGACTACAACATGCCGGACATGAACGGCTCCGACGTGCTCGTCGCCATGCGCGAGCTGCAGGAGTGCCGCGCGCCGTTCATCTTCCTCACCGGCCACTCGGACCTGGATGACCTGCTGCCCGTGGCCATCCGCTACGGCGCGGAGCTCTTGCCCAAGCCGGTGGACCCCGCGGAGCTGACGCGGCTGCTGCGCAAGCAGATCGCCGCCTGAGCCGTTCCGCGCGCACCGGCACCGTGCGACTCAAGGTCCTCACCCTGAACGTAGCGCACGGTGCGCCGTTCGCCGTGCCCATGCCCTTCCTGCGTCGGCGGTCCGCGCTGCTGGGCACGTTGGATCGGGTGGCGGCGCTGCTCGCCCGTGAAGGCGCGGACGTGGTGGCGTTGCAGGAGGCGGACCGGTCCAGCCTCTTCAGCGGACGGGTGGATCAGGTGGCCCGCATCGCGGAGCAGGCCGGCTATCCGCACGTGCATCACGGCGTGCACTCCGGCGTCCCGGGACTGTTCGCGCAGGGCACGGCGCTGCTGAGCCGGCAGCCGCTGGAGTCGTGCGACACGGCGCACTTCGGGCGCGATAGGCGCGTGGACAAGGGCTACGTCGTGGCCACGCTCGCCGGGGAGCCCGGGCCGGAGGTCGTGTCCCTGCACCTGGATCCGTTCTCCTCGGCGGTGCGGCGGCGGCAGGTGGACCAGCTCATCCACGCCCTGCGCCAGCGGCCAGAGCGGCCTCGCGTGGTGATGGGCGACTTCAACGCGGAGGGCGTGGAGGGCCCCGTGGCCCGCCTCTGCGCGGAGCTGGGGCTGCACACGCCCTCCGAAGGCGAGCCCACGTATCCCGTTCCGAACGCGCGTCAGCGCCTGGACCAGGTGCTCATCTCCCACGCCCTGCGCTTCACCCGCTACGCGCGCCTGCCCGACGCCGTCTCCGACCACCACGCCGTGGTGGCCGAGCTGGTGTCCTGATCAGCCGAGCACGGCGACGAGCTGACGGCACTGCGCGAGCAGCGTGCCGTCCTCCGCCCAGAGGAGCTGGGTCTCCTCCGTGTAGCCGTCCGCGGCCTGGCGCGAGCGGCCGGTGCGCAGGTAGTGCGCGTCCGGCGCGATGCCCTTCACCGGGAACGTCTGGAAGAACTGCACGCTGAAGTCCACGGACGCCGCGGCGCGGAAGCCGTCCAGCCGCGACAGCACGGACGGCGGATACGCATCCATCAACCCCACGCACAGCGCCGGGTCCAGCGCCGTGGGGACGCGAGGCCGCAGCCAGCCGCCCACCTCCGCCTCGGGCCCGCCCGAGTACGGCGGCGAGCCCACGCAGTAGCGGTACTCGAAGAAGCGGCAGAAGTCCGGCATGGGCACGTCATCGGGGACGGGCGTGAGCGTCCCGGGCGCGGGCACCTCCGGCATGACGAAGTCCATGTACTCGGGGGCTCCACCGCGAGCAGCGCCGAAGGTCGCCGTGGCGACGGCCACCACGCCGCCGCCGCTCTCCACTCGCGCGGTGGCGTGGGTGACGAACTTGCCGGCGCGCTCGATGCGCGTGTGCAGATCCGCCACGCCCTCCGCCGCGGGCGAGCAGAAGTGCACGGTGAACGAGCGCACCTGCCGCTGGGGATCGTTCAGCTGGTGCTCCAGCGCGCGCAGCACCTGTCCCGCCACCACGCCGCCGTACGCACCCCGGCCCTGATACCAGGGCGCCTCATAGCGCGAGCGGTAATGCCCGGGTTCCAGCGGTTCAACGAGGGTGGCGGCGAGGAAGGGCGCGGTCATGATGCACCGCATCCTAGTGTTCCCGGCGGAGATGTCCTGGGGGATCCACGCCCGGTCGGCTGGCACTACCAGACGAGTTCACGCAGCGTGGTGCCCTGACTGACGGGCACCCACTGGAGGACGCGCTTGCTCAACCGGGGGAAGGGACAGTCCGGTTCAGCGATGAAGAGGAAGCTGAAGGTCTCCCCGTCAGGACGCTTTGGGGTGGTGGAGAGGAGCGTTTCCGGTCCCCTGCCATCATTGTCGGAGAAGGCGACCGTGAGCTCCGTCCGCTCCGACGGCGGCTCCAGGTCGCTGGGGAGGGTCTCCGCCGGCGTCCTGCCCCGGATCCAGCTGATGGGCAGGTCCACCTCCATCCGGTCAGGAGCGGTCCACCGGACGGGAGGGAGCGGCGTGTCCTTGCGGTCGGGCGGCTGGAGCCAGGTGGCCACGGGCTTGCCGTCGGCGGTGCGCGCCACGCCCAACCGCACCGGACGCGCGGAGCCCGCATTCCATTCGCGCCACCACAGCTCCAGGTGATCCGCCGCGAGGATGGCCTTCACGCGGGTGTCGGTGGCCGGCACCGGATGGTCGTCCTGGAGCGTCGCGATGAGCGTCACTCCGTCGCCCTTGCGCAGCCACTGCACCTTCAGGTTCGCATCCGAGAAGCCTGCCCAATCTTTCTGGCCCCAGCTCGGCCAGACCGGCGCGGGGGGCGCCGGAACCTTCGTGCCGGAGGCGAGCATCGCGGAGGACCGCACGGGGGGCGACTCTTGCCCCGAATCGATGTCGCCGCCGTCCGTGGGCGTGGCGTTGGACGCTTCGAAGGAGATGAGCTCCGCTTCCTGCCGCACCAGGTCCACGATCCGGATGTGGCGCTGATCAAGGGTCCTGCTGCTCGTCAGCAGAGGCCCCTTCTTGTCGAAGCGGAGGAATGCCTCCGCCCGGAAGCCCGTCGGTGCGCTCATCTCAATGAGCAGGATCTTCAGGGGATTCATCGTGCTCGGGAGGAGAGCCCTCGGGCACTCGGCGAACCCGGGGCCCAGCCCCTGGCCGCGCAAGGCGAAGCGCTCACCGGTGGCGAGCCCCACCAGGATGACAGGCGCGGTGGTGACCCATTCCTTGGGTGTCTCGAAGACGTAGCAGGCGACGTCGTCATCCCGGTCATCTCCGTCGAGATCCACCTGGAAGCGCTCGCGGACGAAGGCCTTCTCCGCCTTCGCACGCGCATCGAACCAGGCTCCAAAGGACTGTGGAGCCGAGGCGGCCGGCGTGGCCGTGACGAGGAGACCGAGCAACGAAAACCCATGGAGCGTGAGCATGATCAGCCCTGGTACGCCTCGTCCTGTTCGATGCGGCTGAGCACCCAGTCGAACTCGCCGGACGTCACGCGCGCCTGGCAGTGCGTGCAGTGGCCCGCCATGTTGATGGACAGCGGTGCGCCGCACGACGGGCACTGCTTCTGCGTGGAGGGCTTGCCCCGCACGCCCCGGCCTCGGATGAGCGTCCAGTACTCGCTGTAGGCGCGCTCCCGGGAACGGCTGCCGCCCACGACCTGTCCGTCCCGGTCCCGCACCGTGTAGTCCAGGCTGGACGCGAACACGCGCAGGGTGACGGCGTCGAAGTACGCATCCCGCGTCACCCGAGCGAGCACGATGTTCGTGATGTGCGCGTTCTCCGTGATGTTGCGCAGGCCCGCTTCACGGTAGGCGTTGATCCAGTACAGCTGCGTCTGGAAGAGGTTGTCGCTGAGGAAGGGCCGCATGCCCTTCCACTCGCGCGCGGCCCACGCGGTCTGCATCTCGTGGAAGATGAACTCCAGGCGCTTGCGCAGCGCCAGCGGCGTCGCTTCCGGGTCGTCATGCAAGAGCGCGTTCAGCCGCTCCTGCGCACGCGAGTCCTTGACGGTGGGCAGCTCCGTGCCCTGCTCCTCCGTGGTGCCGGTGAGCTGGGGGCCGCGCCGCTCGCGCTCCTGCGAAGCGACGCGCGTCACCACCCAGTCGAACTCGCCGGTGTTCACCACCGTGTCGCAGTACGAGCACTTGTGGCCGTGCACGGACTCCAGCGGCGCGCCGCAGTTCGGGCACTTGAACGCACGCGCGTCCTCGGGCGCCCGGGACTTCGTGGACGCGTCGCGCTCCAGCAGCCACTCCTCCGCGACGTACCAGCTCTGCTCGGAGCCGGCGGAGACCTCCGTGTAGTTGGCCTCGAAGCGCAGGACGACGCGGACGCGCTGGCTGTTCGCGCTGATGCCCTCCACGGCCTCGTACGTGACGGCGCCCACCACCACGGCCTTCACCGCGTCCGGGGTGCCCATTCGCTGGAGCGACGCGATGGCGCCGTCGGACAGCCAGCCGCCCAGCGTGTCCAGCCGGCCGCCGCCGCGCGCCTCGTGCACGCGGGCGAAGAGCGAATAGACGAAGTCCTCGAAGAGGACGATGGAGAACTCCGGATCCAACGGCTGCGTCGACCCGTCCGACCCCTTGGGCCCCACGCGGGCCAGGCGCGCGAGCTTCGTGCGCAGCGAGCCCTGGCGCTGGGGCGGCGGAGGCGCATGGGGCGTGGTGGTGCTCCAGTCCTGCTGCCCCGCGCCCGACTTCACGTTCATGACGACGATGGCCACCACGCCCATGACGACGATGAGCAGGCAGAAGCCGCCGAACGCCCCGCCTCCATCCGAGGACGACGAGCCACCGGAGCTGTAGCCGCCGGAGCTATAGGCGCGGGGGCCGGAGCTGTAGGAGGAGGAGGACCGGCTGCTGCTGGAGCCGAAGGAGGAGGACCGGCTGCTGGAGCTGGACGAACTGCGGCTGCTGGACGAACCGCGGCTGCTCGACGAGCCGCGGCTGGAGCCGCGATAGGAGCTGCCACCGCCGGGGCGCGCCTCGGCGTCGGGGAGCGAGGCCAGGCCCAGCCCCAGGAACAGCGCGACGGCGAGGAGGAGGACGGAATGGGAGCGCCTCACGCCACGGCTCCTGGCATGTCCGGCAGCTCGTTCACGTCATCCTCCAGGCGGGGCAGCACGCGCGAAAGCGGTGCCTGGACGCGGCGCAGGGCCTGGAAGAAGGGCTCGGGCGCGGGGGACGCGGACAGCACGGCGGACAGCTGCGTGAGCGCTTCCTGCCACTCGGCGCCCATGAGCGAGGTGTCCACGCCGTAGTCGGTGACGACCTCCACGCGGCGCTCGAAGAGGGAGACGAACACCAGGATGCCGGTGCGGCGCGACGTGTGCGAAACGCCCAGCTCCGTGAAGGCGGCCTTCGCGGCGGTGCGCACGGAGTCCTCCTGGAGCTTGCGCGGGGTGAGCGCGCGGCGCAGCGACGGCAGCAGGCGGCCCCCCATCACGCCCGCGGCGTAGGAGAGGAGCACGACGGGCGGGAAGGCGAAGAGGTGGACCTCCTGCGGGATGAACAGGAGGACCAGCAACATGACGAAGGCGACGGCCGCGCCCAGCCGGGCATCGGTGTGGGCGTAGTCGCCGGAGGCGCGGCGCACGGACACCACGACCTCCGCGGCGGTCTGGGACTCAATGGCCGCGACGGCTTCGGCGGCCTGCGTGCGTGCGGCGTCTTCGAGGAAGGTCGTGGCCATCGTGGGCGGGCACTATAGCCAACCCAGGCGACACGCTCTTACGAGGGCAGCTCCCAGTCGATGGTGTGCTGGCCGTGCTTCTTCAGCGCGGCGTTGGTGGTGCTGTACGGCTTGCTGCCGAAGAACCCCTTGCTGGCGGACAGCGGCGAGGGGTGCACGCCCTCCAGGACGATGTGGCGCTTCGCGTCGATGAGGGCCTTCTTCTTCTGAGCGGGCTTGCCCCAGAGCAGGAAGACGACGGGGTCCTCCTTGGCGCTGACGGCGCGGATGACGGCGTCGGTGAAGGGCTCCCAGCCGTGCTTCGCGTGGCTGTTGGGGGAGGCCTGGCGCACGGTGAGCACGGTGTTGAGCAGGAACACGCCCTGCTTCGCCCACGGGATGAGCGACCCGTCGCGAGGCTTCGGCGCGCCCACGTCGCTCTGGAGCTCCTTGAACATGTTCACGAGCGAGGGCGGAGGAGGCACTCCGGGCTGGACGGAGAAGGCGAGGCCGTGGGCTTGACCCGGGCCGTGGTAGGGGTCCTGGCCCAGCAGCAGCACGCGCACGTCCGCGTAGGGAGTGAAGCGGAACGCGGAGAACAGGTCCTCCTCCGACGGGAACACGGTGTGTTCCTGGCGCTCCTTGCGCACGAACTTCTCCAGCTCCTTGAACGACGGAGCGTGGATGGCGTCATGCAGTACTTCCTTCCAATCCTCGGGCAATCCGTCCGCCAGGCTCATTGTGTCCCTCCCAGGGCCGCACCCTAGACCAGGGCGCGCGTTCTGAGGCGGCCCGCCGCACCGGAAAGCGAGCAGGCACTCAAGGCGGGAGCTTGGGGCCCGGGCCGGAGCGCGCTAGCCTTGCGCCCGCCATGACGATGTACACCGAGTCGCTCCGCGCCTTCCTCAAGCCCGTCCTCCCCTACCTGGACGACGAGTCGGTGTCGGAAATCATGATCAACGGCCCCACCGACGTGTGGATCGAACGCAAGGGCCGGCTGATCAAGACGGATGCCTCCTTCTCCGATGAAGGCCTGCTGGGCGCCGCGCGCAACATGGCCCAGTTCGTGGGCCGCCCCCTGTCCGAGGAGCGCCCCCGCCTGGACGCGCGCCTGCCCGACGGCAGCCGCATCCACGTGGTGATTCCGCCCATCGCGCGCAACGGCACCACCATCTCCATCCGCAAGTTCTTCAAGGACAAGCTGACCATCGACTCGCTGTTGAAGTTCAAGTCGCTGACCAAGCCCATGGCGCGCCTCATCGAGGCCGGCATCGCCACCAAGCTCAACATGCTGGTGGCCGGCGGCACGGGCTCCGGCAAGACGACGCTGCTCAACATCGTCTCGTCCCTCATCCCGGACGAGGAGCGCATCCTCACCATCGAGGACTCCGCCGAGCTCCAGCTCAACCAGTCCCACATCGTGGCCTTCGAATCCCGCCCCGCCGACAAGTTCGGCAAGGGCGCCGTGGACATGGGAGACCTGCTGCACTCCGCGCTGCGTCTGCGCCCCGACCGCATCGTGGTGGGCGAGGTGCGCGGCGGCGAGGCCTTCCACCTCATGCAGGCCATGAACACCGGCCACGGCGGCTCGCTGGCCACCACGCACGCGAACACGCCCACGGACACGCTGCGCCGCATTGAGTCCCTGTGCCTCATGTCGTCCGTGGAATTGCCCATGGTCGCCGTGCGCGCCCAGGTGGCCAGCGCCATCAACTTCATCATCTGCTGCGAGCGCCTCCACGACGGCAGCCGCAAGACGATTGCCCTGTCGGAGGTGCTGCCCCTCACGGAGAAGGGCGAGTACCGCACCCAGGACATCTTCGTCTTCACGCCCGTCGCCAAGGACGAGCACGAGAACATCCTGGGCTACCACGCGCCCACCGGCATCATCCCCAACTTCATCCAGAAGGCCCGCGCGTACGGCTTCGACGACCTGGACGACGCCTTCTTCGACCCCGCCACCTACGGCGTGCCGCCCCCGCCCAGCTTCCACGTGGGCGAGGCGTACACCCTGCGCTGGGCCCCGTCCCTGAAGCACCGCGAGCAGGGGCTGCCGGACCCGGCGCACTTCAAGGAGGACTGGGCGAGGTTCGAGCAGGTGCTCCGCAACGCCGCCCCGGACGGCCCGGTCGGCGGCCCCAAGCCGGCGGCGACCCCGCCCAAGCCGGCGGCGCCTCCGCCTCCCGCGAAGGCCGCCCCGGCGCTGCGCCCCTCGCTGCCGCCGCGCCCGCCACCGCCGCAGGACGACGACAAGACGCCGCCGCCCACGCGCAACCCGTTCGCGGAGCAGGAGGACACCCGCGCGTCGCCTGCGTCCGAGCCGCTGGTGCAGGTGTCCGAGGACCTGCTCGCGGAGGCGCCGCCCGCGCTGAGCACCGCACCGAACACCGCGCCCAGCGCGCCGACCTTCCAGAGGTTCCGCATGGCTTTCCCCGTGCTCACTGCCACGTCCCGGCGAAGCTCAAACCACCGCCCTGCGGCGTGAG
>NZ_RAVY01000005.1:0-108148 GCF_003611625.1 Corallococcus sp. CA054B | reverse complement strand
GCTCCTCCTTCCTCCACCTCCTCGCCCAGGTGAAGCACTCAACCCTCGGCGCCTACGAGCACCAGGACGTCCCCTTCGAGAAGCTCGTCGAGGAGCTGCGCCCCCAGCGCAGCCTCAGCCACACGCCCCTCTTCCAGGTCATGTTCTCCCTCCAGAACACGCCTCAACAGGCGCTTGAGCTGACGGGCCTCTCCATCCGGCCTCTCTCCCTCGACAGCCCTGTCGCCAAATTCGACCTGACCCTTGCGCTCGCCGAGTCCAACGGCGGCTACGACGGCACGCTCAACTACAACTCAGACCTCTTCGACGCCGCGACGGTCCAGCGGATGGCGGGGCACCTGGGGGTCCTGCTTGAGGGCATCGCCACCCATGCGACGCAGCCTCTCTGGCAACTCCCGCTGCTTCCTCTCTCGGAGCGCCAGCAGCTCCTGACGGAATGGAATGACCTGCGCACCCCGCTGAGCCGTGGCCTCATCCACCAGCGCATCTCCGAGCAGGTCGCCCGCACGCCAGAGGCCACGGCCCTGGTCGTCGGTGCCGAGCGCCTCTGCTACCGGGAGCTGGATGCGCGCGCCAACCGGCTCGCGCACCTACTGAAGTCTCTCGGCGTGGGGCCCGACGTTCGAGTCGCCGTCTGCATGAAGCGCTCGACCGAGCTGCTCATCTCCCTCCTCGCCATCCTCAAGGCGGGTGGAGCCTACGTCCCCCTGGACCCCAACTACCCCCGGCAGCGGCTCAACTCCACGCTGAGCAGCGCCACGCCAAGGCTCCTGCTCTCACACCAGGCCCTCCTCGCCTCCCTGCAACTCGACTTCCCGGACGCCAGTGCCATCTGCCTTGACGCACTGCCCTCTCTCTTCGCCACCCTGCCAGCCAGTGCTCCAGACTCCACGGTCAGCGAGGACAACCTCGCCTACCTCATCTACACCTCCGGGAGCACCGGCAAGCCCAAGGGCGTCTCCATCTCCCATGCCAGCGCGGCCGCCTTCCTCGACTGGGCGACTCACACCTTCTCCCCGGCGCAGCTCGCGGGGACGCTGGCTTCCACCTCCATCTGCTTCGACCTCTCGGTCTTCGAGCTCTTCGCGCCGCTCAGCTGCGGCGGCTGCGTTTTGCTCGCCGACGACGCGCTCGCACTCCCAACGCTGCCCGCCGCGCGGGAGGTAACGCTCCTCAACACCGTCCCCTCCGCCATCGCGGAGTTGCTCCGGCTGGGCGCCATTCCCTCCTCCGTTCGCACCATCAACCTGGCGGGTGAGCCGCTCCCGGGCACCCTCGCCCGCGCGCTCTACGTGTCCACCTCCGTCCAGGATGTCTTCAACCTCTACGGCCCCACCGAAGACACCACCTACTCCACCTTCACGCGAGTCCCCGCCGACGTTGTCGAGCCCACCATCGGCGCTCCCCTTACGCAGTCCAGCGCCTACGTCCTCAGCCCCCAGCTCCAGCTCCAGCCCGTTGGAGTTCCGGGTGAGCTCTACCTCGCGGGTGCCGGCCTCGCGCGCGGCTACCTCGGTCAGCCGGACCTCACCGCCGAGCGCTTCGTTCCAGATCCGTTCTCCAGTGTCCCGTGCAGCCGCATGTACCGCACCGGGGACCGCGCCCGCTGGCTGCCCGATGGAGAGCTCGAGTACCTCGGCCGCATCGACTTCCAGGTCAAGCTGCGCGGCTTCCGCATCGAGCTGGGTGAAATCGAAGCCGCGCTCCGGGCCCACCCCGACGTCAGCACCGCCGTCGTCCTCGTCCACGCCTTCTCGGAGAGTGACAAGCGCCTCATCGCCTACGTCGTGGGTTCCGCCTCCGTCGACACCGACGCCCTCCGCCTCTTCCTGCGCGAGCGCCTGCCGGACTTCATGGTGCCGGCCCTCTTCGTCCTGCTTGACGCCTTCCCGCTGACCCCCAACGGCAAGGTCGACCGGAAGGCGCTGCCGACGCCCACTTCCTCCCAGCTTTCCGACTCGCGCGCCTTCGAGGCTCCTCGGACGCCGACCGAAGAGCGGATCGCCTCACTCTGGGCGCAGCTCCTTCGCGTCGACAAGGTGGGCAGGGCGGACGACTTCTTCGCGCTGGGTGGACACTCCCTGCTGGCCACCCAGGTCGTCTCCCGGCTCCGCCGCGAGCTGGGCGTCGAATTGCCCCTGCGTGCCCTCTTCGAAGCGCCGACGCTCGCCGCACTCGCTGCTCACATTGAATCCGGCGCACGTCGTGGTGCTACCGCTCCAGCGCTTCTACCCACCGCTCGCGACGGCCACCTGCCGCTCTCCTTCGCGCAGCAGCGCCTCTGGTTCATCGACCAGCTGGAGCCCGGCAGCGCCGCCTACAACATCCCCACCGCTGTCGTTTTGGAAGGTGACCTCCGGCCTGACGTGCTCCAGCAGGCGCTGGAAGCGCTCACCCTCCGGCACGAGTCGCTCCGCACCACCTTCCCCGCGCACGGTGAGGAGTCGTTCCAACGCATCCTCCCGCGCCTGGAGGTTCAGCTCCCGCTCGTTGACCTGAGCGGGTTGAGGGGTGGCGAGCAGGACGCGGAAACGCGGCGCCTCGTCTCCGAGGAGGCCCAGCGCCCCTTCAACCTCGCTGAAGGCCCGCTCCTGCGCGCCCGCCTCTTCCGCCTCGCTCCCCAGCGACACGTCCTCGTCCTCACCCTCCACCACATCGTCTCCGACGGTTGGTCCATGGGGGTTCTCATCCGTGAGCTCGGCGCGCTCTACCTGTCCCTGGCTCAGGGCACGCCTTCGCCGCTTTCGCCCTTGCCCGTGCAGTACGCCGACTTCGCTGCCTGGCAGCGCGGCTGGCTCCAGGGCCCTGTCCTCCAGGCCCAGCTCGACTTCTGGCGCGACCAATTGGTGGGTGCGCCCCCTGTCCTGGAGCTACCCACCGACAGGCCGCGTCCTGCTGTCCAGACGTACCGGGGCGCCTCCCTGCCCTTCACCCTTCCCCAGCAGCTCGCCTCTCGTCTCAACGCGCTCGCCCAGAGCCATGGCGCCACGCCCTTCATGCTCCTGCTCGCGGCCTGGCAGCTGCTGCTGTCTCGCTACTCCGGGCAGGAGGACGTCAGCGTCGGCTCTCCCATCGCCGGACGCACCCGCTCCGAACTCGAAGGCCTCATCGGATTCTTCGTCAACACCCTCGTCCTTCGCTCTCGCATCGACCCGGGCTCCTCCTTCCTCCACCTCCTCGCCCAGGTGAAGCACTCAACCCTCGGCGCCTACGAGCACCAGGACGTCCCCTTCGAGAAGCTCGTCGAGGAGCTGCGCCCCCAGCGCAGCCTCAGCCACACGCCTCTCTTCCAGGTCATGTTCTCCCTCCAGAACACGCCTCAACAGGCGCTTGAGCTGACGGGCCTCTCCATCCAGCCTCTCTCCCTCGACAGTCCTGTCGCCAAATTCGACCTGACTCTTGCGCTCGCCGAGTCCAACGGCGGCTACGACGGCACTCTCAACTACAACTCAGACCTCTTCGACGCCGCGACGGTCCAGCGGATGGCGGGGCACCTGGGGGTCCTGCTTGAGAGCATCGCCGCGCACCCCGAGCGGTCCGTCTCTTCGCTCTCCTTCCTCTCGGGCTCGGAGCGCCAGCAACTCATCTCGACGTGGAACGACTCCCACCAGCCGTTTCCCTGGGACGGCTGCCTCCACGAGCGCTTCGAGGCCCAGGCGGCTCGCACGCCCGATGCCCTCGCCGTCCTCTCCGACGAAGCCTCCCTCTCCTTCGGCGTGCTCAACCAGCGCGCCAACCAGTGGGCAGCCCTCCTTCGTCAGCGGGGCGTCCGCCCTGAAGTCCGCGTCGCGCTCTGCTTCGAGCGCTCCGCCGACATGCTCGTCGCGCTCCTCGCCGTCCTCAAGGCCGGCGGCTCCTACGTCCCGCTCGACCCCGCCTACCCGCCCCAGCGCCTCGGCTTCATGCTCCAGGACGCGCAACCCCTGCTCGTCCTCTGCCAGCCCCACCTCGCGGAGTCGCTAGCGCCTCACGGCCTCGACGTCCTCTGCCTCGACGACGTCTCCGCCGCCTCCTTCCCTTCCGCCAACCCGGCCCCGCTCGCCTCCGCTGACCACCCGGCCTACGTCATCTACACCTCCGGCAGCACGGGCAAACCCAAGGGCGTTGAAGTCACGCACGCCTCCGTCATGAACCTGCGCGCATCACTCGCGCGCACCGTCTACGCTGGCGTCACCTCGCCCCTTCGCGTCTCGCTCAACGCGCCGCTTGTGTTTGACGCCTCTGTCCAGCAGCTCGTCCAGCTCTCCGACGGGCACTCCCTCTGCGTCATCCCCATGCACGTGCGCGAAGACGTCCGCCTGATGGTGACGTGGTTGGAGCGTCACCAGGTGGATGTCCTGGACTGCTCGCCCTCGCACCTGCGGCTCCTGCTCGATGAAGGACTCGGTGCCCGGCCCATGCGCGTCCTCGTTGGCGGTGAAGCCATCGACGACCCCCTGTGGACGCGACTCGCCTCGCACCCCCACCTCCAGGCCTTCAACGTCTACGGCCCCACCGAGTGCACCGTCGACTCCACCGCCAAGGCCATCCGTGGCGCGGAGCCCCGCCCCTCGCTCGGAGGTCCGCTGGCCAACGCGCGCTTCTATGTCCTCGATGCGCGGCTTCAGCCTGTTCCTGCGGGCGTCCCGGGCGAGCTCTTCATCGGCGGTGCGGGCCTCGCGCGGGGTTACCTCCGCCGTCCCGACCTCACCGCGGAGCGCTTCATCCCCGACTCCTTCAGCGACTCGCCCGGTGCCCGCCTCTACCGCACCGGGGACCGCGTCCGCTGGCTGCCCGATGGAGAGCTCGAGTATCTCGGCCGCATCGACTTCCAGGTCAAGCTGCGCGGCTTCCGCATCGAGCTGGGTGAAATCGAGGCCACGCTCCAGGCTCACCCCGACGTCGGCACCGCTGTCGTCCTCGTCCACGCCTTCTCGGAGAATGACAAGCGCCTCGTCGCCTACGTCGTCCCCACCGCGGATCAGGCGCTGGAAGTGACCACGCTGCGCACCTTCCTTCAGGAGCGGCTGCCCGAATACATGGTGCCCTCCGCGCTCATGGTGCTGGAGGCGTTCCCGCTGACCCCGAACGGGAAGCTGGACCGGAACGCGCTGCCCACGCCCCACGCGTCGAGCACGCGCGCGCACGTGCCCCCGAGAGACGTCGCGGAGCTGGAGCTGGCGCGCCTCTTCGAAGAGGTCCTCGGCGTGCAGCAGGTTGGCGCGCGCGATGACTTCTTCCAACTGGGCGGCCACTCGCTCCTGGCCGTCCGCCTCATGTCGCAGGTCCGCGGGCGTCTGGGCCGCGACCTCCCCATCGCCGCCCTGTTCCAGGCACCCACCGTGGAAGGACTGGCCGCACTGCTGCGGCAGGAACCGAAGCCCTGGTCGCCGCTCGTGCCGTTGCAACCCGAGGGCACCGGGACGCCGTTCTTCTGCGTCCACCCCGTGGGCGGCAACGTCTTCGCCTACGTCGAGCTCGCCCGCCGGCTCGGGCAGGCGCAGCCCGTCTACGGCCTGCAAGCCCAGGGGCTCGATGGCGAGCTGTCACCCCGCGAGTCCCTCACGGACATGGCGCGCGCCTACGTGGATGTCATCCGAACGGTCCAACCGCACGGACCGTACCGGCTCGGCGGCTGGTCGCTCGGCGCGGTCATCGCGTACGAGATGGCCCGGCAGCTTCGCGAACAGGGCGAAGCCGTCGACCTGCTGGCGCTCATCGAGCCCAGCCCGACGGCCCTTGCCATGGGAACCTCCACCGGAGAGGAGTCCTCCGCCGCCGCGCTCTTCGCGCTCGACCTGGCGCGCACCTCGGGCGTTGAGGTCCCGGAGGACGCGACACTGAGCTCCCTCACCCCCGAGGCCGTGCTGGAGACACTGCTCACCCGGGGACGCGAGTCAGGTGTCTTCGTGCCAGAGGTCGGGCTGGATCAACTCCGCACACTCCAGCGCGTCTTCGTCGCCAACCACCGGGCACTGCGGCAACACACCCTGCACCCGTACTCCGGCGCCCTCACCGTGTTCCGCGGAACCGGAACCGAGGCGACGGGGCCCATGAGCGCGGACCGCGGCTGGACGGCCCTCGCGTCAAGCGTGGACGTCGTCGACCTCCCTGGCGACCACTACGGCATCCTGCGTGAGCCCGGGTTGGATGCGCTCGTGAAGGCCCTGGCCTCACTGCTGGATCCCCGCGACACCCCGCCGGACGAGGCGCCCTGACCGCATGACTTCCACGAGCAGGCGCGCCGTCACGAACCCGATTCACGTCTTCAGCCTCATCTGGCTGGGTCAGCTCGTCTCGTCCCTGGGGACCGGGCTGACGCAGTTCTCGGTGGGCGTCTTCGTCTACCAGAACAGCGACTCCGTCACGGAGTACTCGCTGGCGTCCTTCTTCGGGTTCCTCCCGATGATGTTGCTCGCCCCCCTCGCGGGCTCGCTGGTGGACCGGAGGAACCGCCAGCGGGTGATGCTGTTGGCGGACCTGGGCGCCATCGCCACCGTCATGCTGATGTGGGGACTGGTCACCGCGGACCGCTCAGGGCTGTGGAGCTTGCGAAGCTGGCACTTCTACCTGCCGCTCGCGATGGGCTCCGCGTGCAGCACCTTCCGCACGCTGGCCTTCTCCGCCTCCACGGCCCTGTTGATTCCCAAGCAGCACCTGGGCCGGGCCAACGGACTGATTGAGCTGGCCATCGGGGCGGGGCAATTGCTGAGCCCCGTCCTGGCGGGCGTGCTCGTGGTGAAGATCGGGCTCGAGGGCGTCCTGCTCATCAACATCTCAACGTACCTTTGCGCGCTCGGCGCGCTGTTGTGCGTCCTCATCCCGCAGCCACCGTTGGATGAGGACGCCCGGCGCGGGCGGCCCCCCCTTAGAACGGACATCGTCCTGGGCTGGCGCTTCATCCGGGAGCGCCCGGGGTTGCTCGGGCTGTTGGCCTTCAGCTCGGCGGTCAACCTCTTCACGGTGCTGGTGACGGTGTTGATCACCCCCCTGGTGTTGAGCTTCGCGTCGCCCAGCACCCTGGGCTGGGTGGTGACCTGCGCGGGCAGCGGCATGTTGTTCGGAGGCGTGACGATGGGCGTCTGGGGTGGGCCCAAGCGACGCGTCCTGGGCCTGCTGGGCGCCAATCTGGTCGCGGGCATGGCGCTGTGGGCGGCGGCGATGCCCGCGAGCGTGTTCCTCTTCGCGGGCGCCGCGTTCGTCTTCATGTTCACCAGTCCCGTGGCCACCGGCAGCTCGCAAGCCATCTGGCAGACGAAGGTGCCTCCGGCCATCCAGGGCCGCGTCTTCGCCACGCGCCGGATGCTGGCCCTGGCCGCGCCTCCGCTCGCCGCGCTGCTCGCGGGTCCATTGGCCGACCGGGTCTTTGACCCGTGGATGGCCCGGGATGGGCTCCTCGCGGACAGCGTGGGGCGGCTGCTGGGCACCGGTCCAGGCCGTGGCATCGCCTTGCTCTACGTCATCCTGGGGCTCCTGCTGGTGGTCAGCGTCCTGGCGGCCTGCCTCTCCCCAAGGATCCGCGCCGTGGAGGACGAGCTTCCGGATGCGCTGCTGCCTCCGCCCACGCCCCTGCAAGGGCAACACGGCTGAGGTGACAGCCAAAGCCAGGCAGGTGCTCGATCAGCTCGCCCCCAGCTTCATGCCGTGGGGACCGTCCCGCCATCGATGACGAACTCCGTCCCCGTCACCGAACCCGCGCGCGGCGAAGCGACGAAGGCGATGAGGTCGGCCACCTCGCGAGGTTTCGCCGGGCGCCCCACGGGAATGCCACCCCGCGACTGCTTGCCGCCCTCGTAGTCAGTGCCCGTCTGCTTCGCCAGGCGCTCGGCGAGGTGTACGGAGCCCTCCGTCTCGACCCACCCTGGCGAGACGCGCACCACTCGCACGCCTTTGGGAGTCACTTCTTTCGACAGCGCCTTGCTGTACGTGGAGAGCGCCGCCTTCGCCGCCGCGTACGCCGTCGTGGACTCGGGCAGGGCAGCTCGTGCTGGATCGAGGTGACGTGGATGATGACGCCGGAGCCCTGCGCGAGCATCGCCGGCAACAGCGCGCGGTCGAGCCGCACGACGGGCATGAGGTTCAGGTTCAACTCTTTCTGCCAGTGGTCATCCGTGAGTGCCGCGAAGCCGCCGCCCGGGGCGGAGGAGCCTCCCAGCACATTCACGAGGATGTCGATGCCACCGAGGTGCGCCATGGCCTGCCGGGCGACCTCCGCGCTGCCCTCCGCAGTCGTCACGTCCGCCGCGACATAGTGGATGTCCTTCGTGTCGCTCGGCACCGTGCGCGCCCAGGTCCCCCCGAAGGTCGTGTCTGTCTGACAGCTTCCGAGGCGCCTGGTGTTGCCCCCCCCGCCAGACCAGACAAGAGGAGATGGCGCTGGACAGCGACAACGCGCTGTTCCGGTTCCTCAAAATCGCCTGTTTCTTCCAGGCCGACGGCCCTCTCGGCTGAGCATCCTGGAGAAAGGGCTACCCTCCCCCGCTCTTTCCACAGCCAGCAAATGCCAGACCCCGGGTGTTGCCGCAAGCCCCCCCGGCCGTGCTCCACCATCGCCCGTTTCAATCCAGGAACGGGAGGCCGAGATGCACACGGACACGGTAAAACAGCACGCAGTGGTGATTGCTGGAGGGGGCCCGACCGGGCTGATGCTGGCGGCGGAGCTGGCGTTGGCGCAGGTGGACGTGGCCATCGTCGAGCGGCGCACCCGTCAGGAGGTCGCCGGCTCCCGCTCGCGCGGCCTGCACGCGCGCAGCCTGGAGGTGCTCGACCAACGCGGCGTCGTCGAGCGCTTCACCTCGCAAGGGCAAGCGGTCCAGAACGTCGCGTTCGGGCAGGCGCCCCTGGACCTCAGCGACTTCCCGACGCGGCACAACCATGGGCTCGCGCTCTTGCAGGAGCGCTTCGAGGGCATCCTGGCGCAGTGGGTGGGTGAGCTGGCGGTCCCCCTCTACCGTGGGTGCGAGGTGACGGGCTTCGCGCAGGACGACACCGGCGTCGACATCCAGCTGTCCGACGGCCGTGTGCTGCGGGCGAAGTACCTCGTCGGGTGCGACGGGGGACGCAGCCTCGTCCGCAAGCAGGCGGGCATCGGGTTCCCGGGGTGGGACGCGTCCATCAGCTACCTCATCGCCGAGGTCGAGATGACCGGAGCGCCGGAGTTCGGCATCCGCCGGGACGAGAAGGGCACCTATGCCATGGGCCCGCAGGGGGACGGACGCGTAGGCGTCGTGCTGAGAGAGGAGCAGGTCGTCACGGGCGATGCGCCGACCCTCGAAGTTCTGCGCGAAGGGCTCGTCGCGCTCTACGGGACGGACTACGGCCTGCGCAGCGCCACGTACCTCTCACGCTTCACAGACATGACGCGGCAGGCGGCATCCTACCGGGACCGGCGGGTGCTCCTGGCCGGCGACGCGGCCCACATCCACTCGCCCATGGGCGGACAGGGGCTCAACCTCGGCGTGCAGGATGCCGTGAACCTGGGATGGAAGCTGGCCCAGGTCGTGCGCGGCATCTCGCCGGAGAGCCTGCTGGACACGTACCAGGCCGAGCGGCACCCCGTCGCGGCCCGTGCGCTGCGCAAGACCATGGCGCAGACCGCGCTGAGCCGCGGTGACGCGCGGATGGACGCCGTGCGCGAAACGCTGACGGAGTTGCTGCGGATGGACGGGCCACGCAAGCAGTACGCGGCGATGATGTCCGGGCTGGACGTCCACTACGACCTGGGCAACGGACACCCGCTGCTCGGCCGCCGCATGCCGGACCTCGACCTGCTCACCGCCGACGGCCCCCGGCGCGTGTTCCACCTGCTGCACGACGCGAGGCCCGTGCTGCTCGACCTGGGCGAGCCCGGCACGCTCGACGTCACGCCCTGGGAGGACCGGGTCCGGAGGGTCGCTGCTCGCTACACGGGGGCGTGGGAGCTCCCGGTGCTCGGCGCGGTCACGGCGCCCGTCGCGGTGCTGATTCGACCGGACGGACACGTCGCGTGGGTCGGAGCGGGCACGGACCAGGGCCTGCGTGAGGCCCTGACCCGGTGGTTCGGTCCGCCACGTGCGACGTGACGCGTTTCGCGTCCTGGAGCGTCAGAAGTGGCAGGTCCAGTCCGAGCCGCGGTAGCCCGCGACGCCGTTGCAGCTGCACTCCCAGTTCTCGGTGCATGACGGGCTGGACATCGACTGCCGGCCCAGGACATGGGCCGGCCCTTCAGTAGTACTTCGCGCACTCAGCCCAGTTGGGCAGGTAGCACTGCCCCTTGTGGACTTGCCCCACGCCGCCAGGGCACTTTCCCGGCTCCGAGGACTTCACCTTCACCCAGCACTTCGGGCGCTCCTCCAGGTCGGAGGCAAAGTCGTCCTCGTCTGGCTCTGCGTCGAAGGATTGCTCTTCCACGGAGCGGCCTCGAAGCACCCCTACGGCCACCGCCGCTCCGGCGAGGAGGACAGCAACTGCAATCGCCAACACCCTCGTCCGATTCATGCGTCCATGCCCCTGTGGTCTCAGGCCCCCGTCGCCGGGGCCGGCGCCTCGCCACGCGGCAGGACGCCCTGCATCACCAGGCCCAGCACCACCACCAGCGCACAGCCGATGACGTTGAACCAGAGGTAGCCCACGTCGGAGAGGAAGAAGAGGGCAATCACCGTCGCCTGGGCGATGACGGCCGCCGCGAACACGGCATGGCCGCGCACGTGTTTCACGAAGAAGGCCACCAGGAAGAGGCCCAGCACCGTGCCGTAGAAGATGGAGCCCAGGATGTTGATGGCCTGGATGAGGTTGTCCAGCAGCGAAGCGAAGGTCGCGAAGGCCACCGCGACCAGCCCCCAGAACACGGTGAACAGCTTGGACGCCACCAGCACATGCCGGTCCGAGGCGCCGGGCTTGAACACCCGCCGGTAGAAGTCCACCGTCGTGGTGGTCCCCAACGCCGTCAGCTCGCTGGCGATGGAGCTCATGGCCGCGGACAGGATGACGGCGATGAGCAACCCGAACAGCCCGCTGGGCAACCAGCGCTTCACGAAGGCGATGAAGATGTAGTCCGAGTCCTTCGTCTCCGCGCCCGGAAGCGCGCGCGCCACCATGGCCTTGGCCTCCTTGCGGACCGCGCTCGCCTGCTGCTGCGCGCCCTGGAGCAGCGCCCGTGACGCCTCGCCGGCCGCCACGTCGCCCGACTCGACGGCCGCCAGGTAGCGCTCCACCTCCGCGCGCTTGCCGGACTGGAGCTGCTCCCACTTCGCTTCCAGCTCGGCGTACTCGCCCGCCTGCGCCGTGCCCTGCACGCGGGTGCGCAGCGCGTCGTTGAAGAGCAGCGGCGGCGTGCTGAACTGGTAGAAGACGAAGACGAGAATCCCGACGAAGAGGATGAAGAACTGCATCGGGATCTTCAGCACGCCGTTGAAGAGCAGCCCCAGCCGGCTCTCGGAGATGGAGCGGCCCGTCAGGTAGCGGCCCACCTGGGACTGGTCCGTGCCGAAGTACGACAGGGACAGGAACAGACCTCCCGTGATGCCGGACCAGAAGTTGTAGCGGTCCTGCATGTCGAAGTCGAAGCTCACCACGTTCATCCGGCCGAACGCGCCAGCGACGTCCACCGCCTTGCCGAACGACACGTGCTCCGGCAGGCGCCAGAGGATGACCGCGGCGGCCACCACCATGCCGCCCATCATCACCACCATCTGCTGCTTCTGCGTCTGGCTCACCGCCCTGGAGCCTCCCGTCACCGTGTAGAGGATGACGAGCGCGCCCATGACGATGACCGTGGGCTCCAGCGGCCAACCGAGGATGGAGGAGAGGATGATGGCCGGCGCGTAGATGGTGATGCCCGCGGCCAGCCCGCGCTGGATGAGGAAGAGGAAGGCGCCCAAGAGCCGCGTCTTCAGGTCGAAGCGCGACTCCAGGTATTCGTACGCGGTGATGACGTTCAGCCGGTAGTAGATGGGCACGAAGACCGCGCTGATGATGACCATCGCGATCGGCAGGCCGAAGTAGAACTGCACGAAGCGCATCCCGTCCTCGTAGGCCTGCCCGGGGACGGAGAGGAAGGTGACGGCGCTTGCCTGCGTGGCCATGACGGCCAGGCCAATGGTGGGCCACCGCAGCTCACGGCCTCCACGCATGTACTCGTCGCTGGTGGCCTGCCCTCGGGACTTCCAGAGGCCCCACACCACGATGAACGCAATCGTCCCGCCCAGGACCAGCCAGTCGAGCCCCGTCACGCGTACGCCTCGGTGAGTCCCCAGAACACGGCGACGAACAGCACGAAGGCGCCCAGCACCAGGATGTAGATGTTGCGCCAGGAGCCCAGCAGCGGCGGCGCGTCATCGAGCTCCGGCCGGCGCGCGGGGACGGCGTCGGCGGGCTCGGGAGGGGTCAGGTTGGGGGCGGTGTTCATTGAGAAAGGATGTTGGCCAACAGGCGGTAGGCGCCGGGAACCCCGGCGGGGAGCTGACGGAAGAAGGCGAGGCCCGTGTAGATGAAGGTGCCCTTGCCATGACGAGCGACCAGCAGCGCGCCCTGGAGCGGCGCCTCGCCGGCGTCGTGCATGGCGAACACGGGCTGATAGCGAGCGTCCCACGACGACGCGAAGTAGAGGCCACGCTCCTGCACCCAGCCCTCGAAGTCCGCGGCCGTCAGCGCATTGGGCGCGCGCAGCAGCGGTTCATTGGCGCGCAGCGGCGTCATCACCGCCGTCTCATCCGTCACCCGGTCGCGGCCAATCTCCATCGGATAGGGCCCGACGAAGGACGTGAGCGGCCCCACGCGGCTGTTGGTGTTGTACTGCACCACCAGCCGCCCGCCGCCTTCCACGTACTGGAGCAGCCGCTCACGGTGGACGGCCAGGTGAGTGTTGGCGTTGAAGGCGCGCACGCCCACGAGGATGGCGTCGAAGCGCTCCAGCGGCTCCCGGGCCAGCCGCTCCTCGGGAAGCAGCGTCACCTCGTAGCCCACCGCGCTCAGGCTCTCCGCGACGCGGTCGCCCGGGCCGGGGATGTAGCCAATGCGCTTGCCCTTCATGGCCAGGGAGAACGGCACCACCGTGGCCGCGGAGGGCTGGCGCACCGTCAACGGCGGGATGTGGGGATGGGACACGGTATGGGCACTCCAAGACCAGGCGCGGCCCCCCACGTCGACCTCCACGGAGAGGACCCCCTCCTTCGTCGAGCCCGGGGGCGGCGTCACCTGGAAGGTGACGGTGCGCTCGTCTCCGCTTGCCGCGAGCTTGAACCCGACCGACGCGGGCTCCACGCGCCAGCCGGGCGGCGCCACCATCCGCACCGTGCCCGGCACCGGGTCCATCCCCGCGGCCAGCACCACTGGCACGGCGCGGGACTCGCCGTTGGGGAACATGAGCACGTCCTGCGCCAGCGTGGCGGTGACGGGCGGGACGACCTCGAAGTCACGGTAGAGCTCGCCGCGCACCGGATCCGTCCAGGCGTGGACCACCGGACGCACCGCGCGGAAGCGCCGGCCCGCGACCTGGTACTCGAACGTTACCGATAGCGCGGGAACGCCCTCCGGCTGGCCGGTGAGCGCGCGGTCCTCGCCCTTGAGCGTGTAGAGCCCCCCGGTGACAGGCTCCCGGAGCCAGTAGGGCGTGGAGATGGGCGCCGTCGCCGGCAGCGTCACCGTGCGCGACAGCTTCAGGGGCACGTTCGCGCCCAGCACCTTCCCCACGGACTCGGGTTTCTCGCCGGGCAGCGTCAGCCCCACCCACTCGACGGCGGCGGGCGAGCGGTTCAGCGCCACCACATCCAACGCCACGGGCAGCCCCGGGATGCCCGTGGGCGCGGCGGCACGCACCTCCAGGAACAGCCCCGCGCAGTGGGCGATGAGCGCCTCCACCTCATGCAGCTTGGGCGCCTTCCACGGGTGGGTGTCCGGCAGCGCGGTCAGCGCTTCATGGACGCGGACGAGCGCGGGCAGGGAGCGGTGGGGAGCGCGCGCATCGAACGACTTCGTCGCGGCGGCCACCGCGCGGGACACGGCCTCCGAGCCCGCCCAACGCTTCCAGGAGAAGTCGAGCCCCTCGAACACGTCGCGCTTCGGGAGCGTCCCCGCCAGCGGCGTGAAGTACTCGGCGGCGGGGCCCCGGTCCGCGGCCTGGCCGAAGCCCTGGCTCTTGTGCTGGCTGCGGCTCTCCGCGGCCACCTCGCCCCACGAACGCCCGAGCAGCGCGTCGTAGCCGCCCACCTCCAGCTTCACGTAGCGGGACAGGTCCTCATCGGGCTTGAACCACCACGAGGAGGCGTTCTGCAGCAGGCGGTCCGCCTTCCACGGCTTCACCTCCGACAGCTGCTCGGGAAAGCGCTTCGGGTCGGCGGCGGCGATGAAGGCCTCCGCCGCCAGCAGCGCGGAGGCGGTGTGGTGGCCGTGGTTCGGCGGCTCCGTGGTGAAGCGGGTGATGATGACGTCCGGCTGGAAGCGCCGGATGGCGAGCACCACATCCGCCAGCACCGCTTCATGTCCCCAGATGCGCAGCGCCTCTTCCGCGCTCTTCGAATAACCGAAGTCCCGCGCCCGCGTGAAGAGCTGCTCCGCGCCGTCCACGCTCCGCGCGGCGAGCAGCTCATGCGTGCGGATGAGCCCGAGCAGTGCGCCCTGCTCGGTGCCGATGAGGTTCTGCCCTCCATCCCCGCGCGTCACGGACAGGTAACCCGCGCGCAGGCCGCGCTCTCCCACCAGCCACGCGAGCAGGCGCGTGTTCTCGTCGTCCGGGTGGGCCGCGACATAGAGCACACTGCCCGTCACACCGAGCCGCTTCAGGCCCGCCGCGATTTCACCCGCGTGGAGCTGCCGGGCAGGCCGTGCCACCGCCGTCGACCCGAATCCAAGGCTCATGGCCAGCGTCATTCCAAGGAGCAGGTTCCGCATTCGCACGGACCCTATACCAACCCGCGCGGTCCGCATTCATTCCGGGATGACGCCCGGCGCCACGGCCGGACGCGACGTGCGAGCCTGCACTTCCGGTGGCGTGCCCGCCTCGACCTGTTATCACGGCATGCCGTGACGTCCTCGTTCTCGACCGCGTGGCTGCGCGGAGATGCGTCCGCGCTCTCCTTCCTCTCCGATGACTATCGGCACCGTGAAGCGCGCGCCCGGGCCGTGGCCGCCGCCGCGTCGCGCACGGTGTCGCCCGCGCTGCTGGACGTCCTCGCCGCGCAGAACGCGCGCCTCGCGCCGAGTCCCGCCCGGGAGCAGAACCTCGCGCTGCTCGCGCGGCCCGGCACCGTGGCGGTGGTGACGGGACAGCAGATGGGCCTCTTCCTGGGCCCGCTGTACACGCTCTACAAAGCCGCCTCCGCCATCGTCACGGCGCGCGCGCTCCGGGAAGAAACCGGCCGGCCCTGTGTTCCCGTCTTCTGGCTCCAGACGGAGGACCACGACCTTCCGGAGATTGACCACTGTCTCCTCCCACGTCCGGGCGGAGGGCTCTGTCGACTGGCGCTCGAGCTTCCGGAGGCGGCAACGTCTCGAGCGCCCATCGCCCACCGGCACCTGGGCCCGAGCGTCCTCCCCGCCCTGGCCACCCTCCGCGCCGAGCTGGGAGCAGAACCCCACGCGGAGGCGTTCCTCTCCCTGCTGGAGCAGGCCTACCGTCCCGAGGCCACGCTCGCGCAAGCCTTCACCGGCGTGCTGTCGTCCCTCTTCGCCGACGAGGGCCTGGTCTTCCTCGACCCGAGAGACGCACGGCTGGCGCCCCTGGCCGCGCCCGTGCATCGCTTCGCCCTCCAGGAAGCGGGGCCCCTCTCCGCGGCGCTGGCGGCCCGCGCGGAGGCGCTCACCCGCGCGGGCTACGCGGTGCAGGTCCATGTCCGCCCCGGCTCGCCGCTCAGCTTCTTCTCACCGGAGGCGCTCGATGGCCCGCGCTACCGGCTGGACCCGGCGGAAGCAGGCGCCTGGAGTCTGGTGGGCCACCCGGAAGGCAGCGCCCTCACCCAGGACGCGCTGCACGCCGCCCTGGAGCGTGAACCGCTGCGCTTCACCACGTCCGCGCTGCTGCGCCCCCTCCTCCAGGACACCTGGCTCCCCACGGCGGCGTATGTCGGAGGCCCGGGCGAGCTGGCCTACTTCGCGCAACTGGCGCCGCTCTACGCCCACGCGGGCCGGCCAATGCCGCTCGCCATTCCCCGGGCCCGCTTCCGCGTGCTCGATGACCGCGCGCGCCGGTGGCTGGGCAAGGTGGGGCTCCAGCCGGATGAGGTGAACGTGCCGCGCGACACGCTGCTCACGCGGCTGGCCACGCGGAATGCCCCGGAGCCGCTGGAGACGCCCGAGGCCCTGGAGGCCCGCCTCTTCGGCGCATTCTCCTCCGAGCTGGAGCGCGTCGCCGGACAGGTGTCGGCGGTGGACCCAAGCCTCCAGGACGCGCTGCGCCGCACCCAGGGCACGGTGCGGGTCGCGGTGTCCCGACTGACGGGCCGCTACCGCCGCGCGCTCGCCCGGCGCGATGCCACGGCGGCCGAACAGGTGGACCGCCTGCGCACGTTCCTCTTCCCGGAGGACGCGCCCCAGGAGCGTGTCCTGGGGCTGCCCTACTTCGCCTGCCGCATCGGGATGCGTGCCTTCACGAAGCAGGTGCTGGACGCGTGTGTCCCCTTCTCCGGTGACTCGAAGGACCTGACGCCATGAGCGCGACCCCCGCCGCCTACAACATCGACGTCCTCGCCTTTGGCCCGCATCCGGATGACGTGGAGCTGTTCTGCGGCGGGCTGATGGCGAGCATGGCCGCCCGCGGCTACCGCACCGGCATCGTCGACCTGACGCGCGGCGAGAAGAGCTCGCGCGGCACGCCTCGGTCCCGCGCGGAGGAGACAGAGGCCGCCACCCGCGCGCTGGGGCTGGCCCACCGGGAGAACCTGGAGCTGCCCGACGGCTGGCTCAATCCGTGGGCGGGCTTCGACACGCCCGAGCCCGAGCGCGCCCGCACCGCCGCCGTGGCCCGCGTGGTGGAGGCGCTGCGCCGCCTGCGTCCGGAGCTGGTCGTCGTGCCCTGGGAGCAGGAGCGGCACCCGGACCACGAGGCGGCCAGCGCGCTGGTGACGCGCGCCCTCTTCTTCGCGGGCGTGCGCAAGTTCGATACGCAGCCCGCCGCGGAGCCCTTCACGCCGCGGCAGGTCCTCTACTACCCGCTGCGGCACCTGGCCGAGCCTGGCGTCATCATCGACGTCTCCGCCGTCTACGAGCGCAAGCTGGCCGCGGTGCACTGCTACGCCAGCCAGGTGACGCCCCGCCCGGACGCCCCGCCCACGCTGGTGGGCTCACCGCTGTCGCTGTCCTCGCTGGAAGCCCGGGACCGCTTCCATGGCGCGCAGATTGGCGTCACCCACGGCGAGCCCTACATCCTCCGCGAGGCGCTGGGACTGGCCGACCCGCTCGACCACTTCCGAAGGAATAGCTTCGCCCGGCCCCTGTTCTTCCCGGCACGCACATGAACGCCCCGCTCAACGTGGCCATCACCTGCTTTCCGACCTTCGGTGGCAGCGGCATGGTCGCCACGGAGATTGGCCTCGCGATGGCGGACCGGGGCCACCGCGTCCACTTCATCGCCCGGGACCTGCCGGTCCGGCTCCATGGCACGAACCGGAAGGTCGTCTTCCACGAGGTGACGGAGAGCGACTACCCGGCGCTCCAGCAGTCCAGCACGTATCCCATCGCGCTGGCCTCCAAGATGATTGAGGTCGCCAGCTACGAGCGCCTGGACATCCTGCACGTCCACTACGCGGTGCCGCACGCCACCGCCGCGTGGATGGCGCGCGAGGTGCTGGGCCCCAGGGCGCCGCGCGTCGTCACCACGCTGCACGGGACGGACACCACGCTGGTGGGAATCGACCCCAGCTACCTGCCCATCACCCGCTTCTCCATCATGCGCAGCGACGCGGTGACGGTGCCGTCGGCCTACCTGCGCCGCGCGACGTGGCAGGGCTTCGACATCCCAGAGAGCGTCCGCATCGACGTCATCGCCAACTTCGCGGACACCGCGCGCTACGCCCCGGTGCGCGACCGCGCCTGCCTGCGCGCGCTCTTCCCGGACCTGCACGACTCCGAGCCGGTGCTCATCCACGTCTCCAACTTCCGGCCGGTGAAGCGCATCGCCGACGTGGTCGCCATCTTCACGGAGGTCCACCGCCGCCGTCCCTGCCGGTTGGTGATGGTGGGTGACGGTCCGGAGCGCTCGCCCGCGGAGCGGATGCTGCGGGAGATGGGCCTGGAGGGCCGCGTCGCGTTCCTCGGCAAGCAGGACCGCTTCGAGGAGCTGATCGCCGCCTCCGACGTCTTCCTGCTCCCCAGCGAGCAGGAGAGCTTCGGGCTCGCCGCGCTGGAGGCGCTGAGCTGCGGCATTCCCGTGGTGGCCAGCGACCTGGGCGGAATCCCGGAGCTCGTCACGCACGGAGAGACGGGCTTCCTGGCGCCGCTGGGGGACGTCCCCGCCATGGCCCGGCACGTGCTCACGCTGGTCGAGGACGCGGAGCGCTGGCAGGGCTTCTCACGCCGCGCGCGGGCGCGGGTCCTGGAGCACTTCCAGATGGAACCCGCCATCGACCGCTACGAGGCGCTCTACCGCCGGCTCCTGACGGGGCCCCTCCATCGCTGAGGAGCCCCGGGAGCGAAGCGGGCTACTTCTTGTTCTTCCACTCCGCCAGGGCCTTGGAGACCTGGTCGCGGTAGAAGAAGTTCTTGTCCTTCTGCCCCAGGTCCCACGCGGTCTGCGCGGCCTTGCGGGCCTCGGCGTACTTGCCCATCTGCGACAGGACGCTCGCGCGGGTCCAGTGGGCGTACCACGTGGGGTTGGCGGCCACGGCCGCGTCGGCGTGCTTCAGCGCGGCGGCAGGGTCCTTGGCGGTGCCCGCCAGGTAGGAGGCCGCGCTCGTGTGCATGCTGGCCGCGTCCTTCTCCGCCTGCTCGATGTTGGCCTTCGCGAAGGCGGCGGTGTCCACCGTGATGGGCACGGAGACGCGCAGCTTCTCCCACTCCAGGTCCAGCCGCGTGCCGGTGTCCGTGGTGTCGGTGAAGAGGTACGTCAGGCGCTCGCGCGCCGGAATCTCCGCGGTGGTGGCGCTCACCGTGGCCACGTCCTTGGAGGCGTCATAGGGCGCGGCGCCCCGCCACAGGCCCAGGTCCGTGTTCAGCATCACCTTCCAGCCCTTCTGCGAGGGCAGGCTGACGATGGTGTAGGAACCGGCCGGGACGGCCTTGTCGCCGAAGGTGACCGGGTGGCTGAAGGTGATCTTCGTCGCCGCGTTGGCGCCGCTGCGCCACGCCTTGTCATTGGGGACCAGCTCGCCCCAGATCTTCCGGCCCTTCACGCCAGGGCTGGAATATTCGACGGAGATTTCGGAGACACCAACCTGCTGCGACACCTTCGCCGCGGGGCTGGGGGCCGGCAGTTGGAGCTGAGCCAGCGCGGGCGTCGCCGCCAGGGTCATGAGAGCGGAAGCCATACAGCCGAAGAGCGGGTTCTTCATCGTCTTCACTTCGTCCTTTCCGACCCGCGAAGGGTCGCAGAGCCCGCGGAGTGTAGAGACGCGCAGGCCGATGTCCACCACCGCCACCCGTCGTAACGCGCCCTTTCCAGTCGCCCCAAAGAACGCGATGTTCAACTCTTCCCCCTTTTCCCCCCTGGAGCGAGTCGCATGCGCATCCTGACAACGTCCCTCATCGTCGCCACCCTCCTGGTCGGTTGCCAGGACGATCCAGAGCCCACGTCACCGGACTCGGGCACCCAGCTGCAGGACTCGGGCGTTCCCGCACAGGATTCGGGCGTCCCCGGGAATGACTCGGGTGTCCCGGAGAATGACGCGGGCGTCACTGAGGACGCAGGCGTCCCGGAAGACGACGCGGGCACTCCGGAAGATCCGCTCCCCAGCGGTCCCCCGGTTCCGCAGGGCCCGCCCAACGTGCCTGAAAACACGCCGGCCTTCCCCGGGCAGACGCGCGTCCCCGCCATCCAGACGAAGACGCCCCTCAAGACCACGGAGATTGCCTCCGGCTTCAGGAACCCCTGGGCCATCGCCTTCCTGCCGGACCAGCGCATGCTGGTGACGGAGAAGGCCACCGGCTCGCTCTACATCGTCACGCAGCAGGGCGCGAAGTCCTCCGCCGTCAGCGGCCTGCCCGCCGTGGACGCACGCGGCCAGGGCGGCCTGCTCGACGTGGAGGTGGGCCCGGACTACGCCACGAGCGGGCTCATCTACTGGACCTATACCGAGCCCCGTCAGGGCGGCAACGGGCTGGCGGTGGCGCGCGCGCGGCTCGTGGACGGAGCGCAGCCTCGCGTGGAGAACGTCCAGGTCATCTTCCGCATGATGCCCACGCTCGAGTCCACGCTGCACTCGGGGGGACGGATGGTGTTCACCCCGGACAACAAGCTGTTCGTCACGCTCGGGGAGCGCTCCATCCTCGAGGGCCGTGCCCAGGCCCAGGACGTGAAGAGCCACTTCGGCAAGGTGGTCCGCATCAATCCCGACGGCTCCGTGCCCCAGGACAACCCGTACCTGAACACCCAGGGGGCGAAGCCGGAGATCTGGTCCATCGGCCACCGCAACGTCCTGTCCGCGGCGCTCGACAGCCAGAACCGGCTGTGGACGGTGGAGATGGGGCCGCAGGGAGGTGACGAAGTGAACCGCCCCGAGGCCGGCAAGGACTACGGCTGGCCCACGATCGGTTATGGCGAGGAGTACTCCGGCGCGCCCATCCACCAGAGCACCCAGGCTCCGGGCATGGAGCAGCCCGTGTACTACTGGGACCCGGTGATTGCCCCCTCGGGGATGACCTTCTACTCCGGGACCCTTTTCCCCGAGTGGAAGAACGACATGTTCATCGGCGGCCTGGCCGCCAAGACGCTGGTGCGGCTCATGGTGCGCAACGACCGCGTGGTGGGCGAGGAGCACCTCCTCAAGAACCTGGACGCGCGCATCCGCGAGGTGGTGCAGGGCCCCGAGGGCGCCCTCTACCTGCTCACCGACGCCACCAACGGCAAGGTGATCAAGGTCACGCCGCAGTGAAGCATCCGTAGGCCACGGCGCGCTCCCCACTCCCCGAGAGCATCAAACCTCGGGGAGCGCGGGGGCGCGCAGTGGGTTTCAGTCGTCAGGGTCGAGCGTGGCAGGGTCTCCGCGAGGAACCGGGCATTGGACGCGGGATGGGTGGGGTCCTCTGGCGCGGCAATGACAAGCGTGGGCACGGCGGCCTGCGTGAGCTCCGCTCCGCGAGCCATTCCGGAAGGGTCGGCTCGGGCATGGGCCGTCGAAGTATCGTGACGGCCCGCATGCGCGATGACGCGCCGCTCGAGTGCACGGAACTCGTCGGCATCGAAGGGAATCACGCGGCCGTTGAGCCTGCGCCAGTTCTCGACCCGCCACTCCACCTGCTCATCCAGGCCGCGCGGGGTGCGTGACCAGCAGCCACTGCGCCAGGAGGCCCCCGGTGGACCCCATCATGAGCAGAACAGCGGGAGTCTGCTCCGGGCCTCGTGACTCGACCCAGAGCGAGACGCCCTCGGCGACCTGGACGAAGTGTTCCATGTTCCGTCCGCTACGGCGCAGGCATCCAGGCCAGCCCCAGGTTCCTGGCACTGCTCGAGTGCACGGTCTGGATATCGCCGCCGTCGGCCAGATTGGCGCTCCGGACCGCGGTCCCCAGCCAATCCGCCCAGTACACCCGCCCGGCCGTGACATCGATGGCAATCCCATGCACCGTGTACCCCTGGCTGGTCACCAGGGCAGTGGGGCTGGCGCCGTCCAGGCTGGTGACATGGACGCTGACGCCGCGGGTCGAGTAGTACACCTTCCCGCTGCTCGAATCGATCGCCAGGCCCACGCCCAGTCCGTTCAGGCCTGAAGCGACGGTCTCCACGTTGGTGCCATCCAGGTTGAACCGCACGATCCGGGTGTTGTTGTAGGTAATGACATACGCCTTGCCGTTCGGGACATCGAACGCAAGGGCGGACGGGCTATCGATGCCGCCAACGACCTGCGTGGGATTGCTGCCGTCCAGCTCGGTGCGCATGACCCGCTTGCCGTTGAAGTCGGACCAGTACAGCTTGCGGTTCGTCGAGTCGACCGCCAGCCCGCTGGGATAGCCCCCGTTCGCCACGACATCGACCGCGTTCGCCCCATCACTGTCCACTCGAACGATTGCGCTGTCGCGCGTGTAGAAGACGGAGCGGGTGACCGGGTCGGTTGCGACAGAAGACGCCCCGCTGATGCCTGTCTTGAGCTCAATGGCATTTGTGCCATTCACGTCCACCCGCCACAGCGAGCCGGAGGCAGTCATCCAGTAGAGGCGCGCAAGGATGGTGACGTCGACCGTGAAGGTGGTGGAGGTGGTGTCGGAGCCGTCACTCACCGACAGGGTGATGGTGGTGGAGCCGCTGGCGTTGGCGACGGGAACCACCTTGAGGGTGCGGCCGGTGCTGGAGCCTCCGAAGACGAGGTTCGCGGGGGCGTTGGGCACCAGGTCGGGATTGGAGGACGTGGCGATGACCGTGAGGCCGTCGGCGGCGGTCTCCACGTCGCCCACGGTGAAGGCCAGGTCGCCTGTCGAGCTGTCCTGGGGGATGCGCTGTCCGGCCACCGGGGAAATGGTGGGGACGTCGTTCACTGGGGTGATGGTGAGGGTCACCGTGGCCTGGGCGCTCTGGCCCTGGCTATCGGTGGCGCGAAAGACGAGCGCATCTTCGCCATTGTAGTCGGCGCTGGGGGTGTAGGTGAGGGAGCCATTGGCGCTGACCTCACTCACCGTGCCGTGGTCCGGTGCATCGACGATGGTGAAGGTGAGTGCCCCGTTGCCGCTGGCCGGCAGGTCTACCTCGAGGGGCGTGTCTTCCGCCGTCTCGAGGGTGACACCGCGGGCTACCGGCGGGTCTTTGGGCGGCGGGTCATCGTCGCGACATGCGCCGAAGGTGCTGACGGCCAGTCCCACCACCAATCCTGCGCGCAATGCGGCGGCCCATCGTGAAGACAAACAGGACATGAACGTTCCTCGTGGTGAGCCCGGCAAGGGTGCGGTCGACATGAAGTGCCGGGTTATGGGTTTGATGAAACCTTCAAGCGGCGACTCAGCGCCGGGCGGGAGGGACGTTCACCTCCGTCACGCCCCGAGCGTCGAGTTGGAGGACGGTGGGCGCGCGCTCGCACTCCCACGTCGTGACGTTGGCGAAGCACGTGTCCCCTTCACGCCACAGCCCGCCATCCTCGTGGATGTGGCCGAACAGGTGCAGCCGGGGGCGCACGGCGAACACGCGCTCGCGCAGATCCGCGCAGCCCGTGCGTTCCCCCACCGACAAGCCGTCCCCGAAGCCCGCTGGAGGACCATGCGTGATGAGGACGTCGAGGCCCTCGGGGATGGCCGCCCACTTGCTGGCGAGGGCCGTGCCCCGTGGCAGGTTGAAGGCCCAGTCGTTGTAGGCCGGCTGCCAGGGGCTTCCCCAGAAGCGCAGGCCCGCAACGGTGGCCTCGCTGTCCTGCAGGTAGATGACGTCCTCGCCCAGAAGCGCCCGGGCCTCCGCGGGCGAGTCGGCGAAGGCGCAGTCGTGATTGCCCGCGACGATGATCTTGTGACGGTAGGGCAGGCCGCGAATCCACGACGCCACTCGGGCGAGCTCGTCCAGGTCCCCCGCGCGGCACATGTCGCCCGCGTGGACGAAGATGTCGCCCGGGGGCATCACGAGCTCGTCGTGGAAGAGGTGGGTGTCCGCGACGGCGACGATGCGCATCGTCGCAGTATGCCTCAGGACTGCATCGGTTTCCGGAACGCTGCCGGACAGCGGCCACGGCGGCGATGGCGCCGCGCTGACATTGCCCCTCCCCTACCGTCGCGCGGAGACCCAAGGCACTGAAGCAGGGTCGCTCTCCGACAAGACGACAAGCGGCGGGACGCCTTGAAGGAGCACCGGCCGTGGCGTGCGGGGCGGGAGTCCTCGAACGAGGTGTTTCCCGCCCCAGACCTCATGTGGCCCGAGGCGTGAGGCGAGGCCTCACGGGTACGCCGTGACTGTCGGCGGCGTGGTGCTGGTGAAGAAGTCCGGGAAGCTCGCGGTGTAGTGGCTCCCGCTGCCGCTCTCTCCGGAGATGACGCCGGTCTTCGAGCCCGAGACGGTGACCGTGGTGCCGTCCGCGGCAATCGCCACGTTCTCCGACACGATGTTGCCCGCCCCCAGGTAGACGCCCAGTCCACTGGTCCGGATGACGGTCAGCGTGGCCGGGTCCACATGGTGCACGCTGAGGGTGATGGGCGCGCTGCCGCTGAGGCTCGACTTCTGGGTGTAGCTCGCGGCGATTCCCAGCGCGTTCACCGCCACGGACCGCGTCGGCTCATAGACGACGGACGTGCCCAGGGTCACGGTGCCGTAGCCATACGCACACGTCGGGATGGGCTGGCGGAAGAGCTTGATGTCATAGACAGTCGGCGTCACGTTCGGCTGCGGGTAGGCGGAGATGCTGTAGATGCATCCGTTGAACGACGCGGATGTTACCGCTGACTCCTGCTGCGCCAGCGCATCGTCCTGCCCGGTCACCCCATCTCCTCCGCCGCAGGCAGAGACGAGAACGGCGACACAAAGACAACCAGCCCGTTTAAGGAATTGCATCGTGCAATGACTCCTTGGTTCGCGGGGAAGCGCGGGCAAGGTAGCAGCAACACGATTCTCTTCGCCACGACATCCCGACCCATGCCCCCTCCTTCACGCAGAACGAGGCGAGCCCGCATCGCCGGTCCGTGCGTGCCCCCATGGATGCGGCGCCCTGGATGGCGCGCATCAAGGCCGCCAGGGGCGGAGTTGCGCTGAGCCAGGCCACAGGAGACTGGACCGTCGAGCCACCTCATCGGTCACGCTGCTGGCGTTTCCACTCGTCGTACAGCCCCTGCTCGCCCGCCGGGCGCAGCGGCCTCAACGGGAGGGACTGGCCCTGGGGCCCGCGCGCCAGCTGCGCGTAGATGGGCGCCGTGGAGAGACCGAAGGCTTCGCCCTCCTCGTTGGAGTAGGCGAAGAAGGCTCCCTGGATACCGCACAGGTGCATGGCGGCCAGACACATCGGGCAGGGATGACCGCTGGCGTAGATGACGCAGCCGCTCAGACTGGCGCTTCCCAGGCTCTGGCTCGCCTTGCGAATGGCCAGCAGCTCAGCGTGGGCGGTGGGATCCTTCGTCTGGTTGACCTCGTTGACCGCGCGCGCGAGCACCTGGCCATCTCGCACGAGCACGGCCCCGAACGGGCGGCCCCCAGCCTGGACGTTGGCGCGGGCCAGGGCGACAGCCTCGCGCATGAACTCCTCAGTGGACGGCTCCATCAGCGACCTCCTGCGACAATGAGTAACCGCCGCGAAGCAGACGGCATGGCTATCAGGGAGACTCAGCTCACGGCGTCGACTTGATGAAGTCGACGAACGTGCGCAGCGGCACCGGCAGGTGCTTCCGCCCCGCGTAGTAGAGGAAGGGCCCCGAGAAGCTCGGCCACCACCGTTCGAGCACGGGCTCCAGCTCTCCCCGGTCGAGGTAGGGGCGCAGCCAATCCTCCAACAGATAGACGATTCCACCGCCCGCGACCGCGGCCTCCACGGCGAGGTCGGTGCTCGTGTTGAGGCTGAAGAGCAGCGACCCTTTGGGTTCGACGTGGATCGTCTCTCCACGGCGTTCAAACTCCCACGCAGGCACCGGTCCGCTCAGCAAGCGCCCGCGCAGGCAGTCGTGTTCGAGCAGATCGCGAGGATGCTTCGGTCGGCCCCGACGCTCGAGGTATGCGGGCGATGCGGCCGCCGCGTAGCGCTGCATGCGCGGCCCGATGGGCACCACCACCATGTCCTGCTCGAGACGCTCCTCGTAACGGATTCCGGCGTCATAGCCTTCCGCGATCACGTCGATGAGGCGCTCTTCGGCGGTCACCTCCAGGGAGATGTCGGGGTACTTCGCGAGGAACGGCTGCACGATGCGTGGGAGGACGAGGCGCGCGGCGGCGATTGGCACATTGAGCCGCAAGCGCCCCGCGGGTCGGTCACGGAAGGTGTTCACCACGTCCAGTGCGGACCGCACCTCCCCCAGCGCCGGTGCGAGCCGTTCGAGCAACCGCGCCCCCGCGTCCGTCGGAGTCACGCTGCGCGTGTTCCGGTGAAGCAAGCGAACGCCCAGACGGGCCTCGAGGCGGCGGATCGCATCCCCCAAGCGGGAGGCGCTCATGCCCGACGCGCGAGCCGCGCTGCGGAACCCGCCTTCGCGGGCGACCGTCAGGAACGCCGTGAGGTCAGAGAGGTCATCCATCAGTGTGCGGATTTTCGCACGACCTGTGCGGATTGCCACCGGTAGTCGCGCAGTGATTCCTTGCGTACATGAGGTGGGAAACCTCGCTCAACCCAGGAGTCCCACCGTGACCCACCGTCCCATCTCAGGCAGCTATCGCATTGGCAGCCACACCGTTCGCCGCGTGGGTTACGGCGCGATGCAGCTCGCCGGCCCCGGCGTCTTCGGCCCGCCCAGGGACCGCAAGGCGGCGGTCGCGGTGCTGCGAGAGGCCATCGCCCAGGGCGTCGACCATCTCGACACCAGTGACATCTACGGCCCCCACGTCACCAACCAGCTCATCCGGGAGGCGCTGCACCCGTATCGTGACGGTCTGGTGATCGCCACGAAGGTCGGCGCGGTGCGCGGCCCCAACGGTTCGTGGGAGCCTGCGTTCTCCCCCGCGGACCTCGAGCGCTCGGTCCACGACAACCTGCGCAACCTCGGGCTCGAGGTGCTCGATGTCGTGAACTTCCGGGCGATGTTCAGCGCCGCGGGCCCGGTGGAAGGCTCCATCGAGGCGCCGCTCACCGCGCTCGCGGAGCTTCAGCAGCGCGGCCTCATCCGCCACATCGGCCTGAGCAACGTCACGCCAACCCAGGTCGCCGAGGGTCGGAAAATCGCCGAGATCGTCTGCGTGCAGAACCACTACAACCTGACGCACCGGAGTGATGACGCCCTGATTGACGAGCTCGCTGCCAGGGGTACGGCCTACGTGCCGTTCTTCCCGCTGGGCGGGTTCACGCCGCTACAGTCGAGCGCGCTGAACGACGTGGCCGCGCGGCTGGGCGCGACACCGATGCAGGTTGCGCTGGCCTGGCTCCTGCGCCGGTCCCCCAACGTGCTGCTCATCCCGGGCACGTCGTCAATCACACACCTCCGGGAGAACCTTGCCAGTGCCGAACTCACCCTGGGCACGGAGGACATGGAGACATTGAACCGTCTTGCCGGGCAGACCTGACCTCGCCGGCAGGTGAGCGAGCCCCCCCATTCCGCCTATCCTGGGCCCGCGGAGTCGAAGCGTGCATGGGGGAAGCATGGACAAGCACCGGCTGGAAGCGTTCAGCGACGGCGTCATCGCCATCATCATCACCATCATGGTGCTGGAGCTCAAGGTACCGCACGGCAGCAACCTGGCGGACCTGCGGCCCCTGGTCCCCGTCTTCCTCAGCTATGTGCTCAGCTTCGTCTACATCGGCATCTACTGGAACAACCACCACCATCTCTTGCACACCATCAGCCATGTCACCGGCGGCGTGCTGTGGGCGAACCTGCACTTGTTGTTCTGGCTGTCGCTGATTCCCTTCGCCACCGGCTGGATGGGCGAAAACCATTTCTCATCCATGCCGCTGGCGCTCTACGGCTTCGTGCTCCTGATGTGCGCTTTCGCCTGGATGCTGTTGCAAACCCGCCTGGTGGCGATGCAAGGCCGCAAGTCGACACTGGCGCTGGCGGTCGGGCGCGATCTCAAGGGCAGGATTTCACCGCTCTTCTACCTGGCCGGAATCGCCAGCGCCTTCATCAACGGGTATCTCTCCGAGGCCATCTATGTGCTGGCCGCGATGATGTGGCTCGTGCCGGATCGCCGCTTTGAGAAGGCGGCGCCTGAAAGATAGTCCCCGTCTCAAGGAGTAGGGCCGCCGAGCCAGGCCCGCTACCGGCTCAGCTTCACCTGCTCGCCGAGTCGGCCCATCTTGTGCGGGTTGCGCATGGCATAGATCCGGGCGATCCGGCCGCTCTCGACGACGACGCTGATCGCTGTGTCGAGGTTGCCAGCGATGTCGACCCGGAGCGAGGGCGCTCCGTTGATCCATGCGGTCGAGATCCGAGCGTCAGGCGCGAGCGTGGGGAAGCGGGACAGGAGCCGGGCCACGCGATCGACGCCGACAATCGGGCGCCGGACCGCCGTCACCACGCCGCCGAACGAGCAGCCCACCAGGGAAGCCACCGCCATGTGCGCATACGACTTCAGGCTCTCGTCGCACTGGTCCCACTTCTGGAGCTTCTGCCCGAAGCCGCGCCCTCGCGGATGGCGAGAAGCCGCCTCATCCCGTCTTGCGCGACAGGTAATAGACGTTCCCTCCTGGGTCCGTGTGCGTCGCTTCCAGCGTGAGGCCGTGCACGCGCAGCAGGTCGCGATACCCGTCGACGCTGTACGAGTGATAGCGGAACGGCACGCCATTCATCGGCGCGCCATCGATGGAGCTGTGGGCGTCACCCGAGGTGAAGAGGAACGCGGCGCCCGGTTTCAATGCCCTGGCGATGTTGGCGATCGCCTGTTCCTGCTCTTCGTGGCGCAGGTGGAACAGGACGCCCCACGAGATCGCGGCGTCGAACGCCCGCTCCTGAAGCTCACACGACTGGATGGGCGCACAGCGCACCGGGACGTGGGGGAAGTTCGCTTGAAAGCGCGCCAGCAGCTCGCGGGAGCTGTCCACGCCCATCACCTGGCAGCCGTGCTCCAGCAGCACCCGCGTCAGCGGCAGTCCCGTGCCGCAGCCCACGTCCAGCACCGAGGCGCCGGCTGGAAGTGAGGCCGCGAGCGCTGTCACTTCCGGGACGCCCATGGGGCCTGCGCGGTGGGACGCATACCAGTCCGCGATCAGGTCGTACTCGTGCACGCGTCAGCTCCCTTCATCGGAGCCGAAGTCGCGGGCCGCGTGCGCCCTCAGGATTTTCGCGAAGCTCCCACGCTGCCTTGCCCCGGAACGGCGCAGGGAGTCCTGCGCGGAGATCCAGAACGCATCGAGCCGCCTCGAATCCTCGCTCACCACCTCGACGAGCGCCTCCAGGAAATGCCGGACACGCTCCGGCTCCAGTCGCGCGGAGGGCGGCACGGCATCCCACTCCTGCTCCACCACGCTGGTCAGCACCTCCTCTTCAAAGGTGACCACCCGGAGCGTGATGGAGAGTGCGTCGTCCGGACGCTGCTCGGTGGTCACCCAGTGGAGGATGGAGGAGCCTGCCTTGAGCACTGGCAGGCCGTCGAGGCAGTCTTTCAGCGCCTGGGGTGAGAGTTCTTTTCCGGGAAGGGGCGGCTCTGAGACAGCCTCTTCGGGCAAGAGGTCGAGCGCCGGCAGGTCGGGCGTGCCCGTGGGCGAAAAGACGACGGAGCTGATGCGTTCGCCGTCGTCCCCAACGCATGTCGAGAACGCGTCGAGCCGACGCGCCTCCAGGTCGAAGACGTAGACGTAGGCCACGGCCCCGGTCTCGTCCGGTGTGACCCGTGGGCCGGCGCCCTCCTCCGAGTGGCGTTGGCCCTCCGGCGCCTTGGGCCCCGGCATGCAGTGGGACCAGCCCCAGGGGGCCTCATCGATGAGCTGGCGCACCACGGCCTGCATGTCGCCCTGCGCGCGCTGCACGCGCGCCATGAGGTGTTGCCCGAGGCCAGACGGGTAGCCATCCCAGTGATGATAGACCCCACGCCAGGGCCGCTCGGAGACGCGCTCGGGGACTCCCGAGCCCGACGTGTACACAGCGATCGCTCCGGGAGTCGACATGACGCACCAGCCTTGAGCTCAGGGGATGAGGATGTGTGTATCCGTCTTGCCCCGGTCTAAAGCGATGGGACCTTCAGGAAAGCACCATGCCGATCCTACCGAAAGAGCGAGCCCCCCGGCTGATCACGACTCGCCGTGGCGGGAGCCTGACGGACGAAGACCACCACCTGCTGGCGGAGTCGGCTGCTCTCTGCGCGGAGCACGTCCTGCCCTACTTCAAGAAAGCGTGCGCGGGGACGCCCGGCCCCGCCCGCTGGGAGCCAGGAGCCGAAGGGTGAAACGCGGGGACAGGAGCGCTGAGCCCAGAGGCCCCTGCCCCGTCTTCCCTCACCCCGGCTTGGGAGGAATCGTGTCGAACTGCCGCACCCCATCCGCGACGTCGTAGTAGTCGCCCTTGTCGGCCATGTAGATGTGGACCGCGATGCGGGTGTGGGTCGGCGTGTCGAAGGCGCCCATCGCGATTCCAATCCAATCGCGTTGGAGCGGATCCCAGAACAGCGACGAGCCGCAGACGGAGCAGAACCCGCGACGCGCCTTCTCGGACGACTGGAACCAGCCGACCTTGTCCGCGCCCTCGATCGTGACGGCCGAGCGCGGCACGTCGGTCGAGACGAAGTAGTGGCCCGAGTGCTTGCGGCACTTGCCGCAGTGGCAGGCATCAGGGGCGGGCAGCTCGCCCTCCACGGTGAAGCGGACCGCGCCGCACAAGCAGGAACCCCGATGCATGGACGACCTCCTCACAACGTCAGCGAACATCCTCCGGCCACTTGCGCTCCACGCCGGTGGGGTTCTGATTGTACAGCTCCGCGAGCCGGGCCTTCACCTCCTCCACGGTGCCGACGATGACGTAGGACCGCGTCTGGATGTCAGCGGGCACGTCCTTCGACATGCCGAAGGTGACGCCAAGCTTGGTGCAATCGTCCGTGGGGTTGCCGAGGTCGAACTGGTGCAGGCGGTACTGGAGGTCTGACCGCGCCTCGTCCGGAGACCAGATGGCCATGGCATGCTTGCCATCACCGGTGGCGACGATGAGCGGCACGTTGCCCCCCTCGTCCGGGAAGCCCTTTCTCTCCTCAGGGGGCTTCGGGGGCTCCGAATGCACCCGGGGGTACTCGCGCGACTCGCCCGTCGCCGGGTCGAAGCGGTAGTGCCTCTCGAACTCGCCGTTGACGTAGGTGGTGGGGACCTCGGCGTAGAGCTTGTCGTGGGAGGCGGCGAGGTGGATGTGGCTGTCGTATTGGATGACGTTGTCGTGTCCCCCCACACCGACGGTGATGTCCTTGGTGATGACATCCTCGGACACCAGGGTCGTGTTCTTGGCTTTGGGAACGCTGTTGTACGGGCCCGCCTCCTCTCCCGGCTCCAGCCAGTAGGCGGGGTGCACGGAGCTGGTCATGCGGCCGGGCTGCGCGCCGTAGCCCACCACCTCCGTCGTGGAAATGGGGTCCGCGCCGTTCCGGTGGCTTCCCGCCTCGGTGGGCATCAGGGCCTCGTCGTAGCCGTCCAGAGAGAAGGCCACCTGCATCTGCCGGCCATGGTCCTTGTTGTTGATGTACTCCTTGCCGTCGTAGACGAGGCTGGTGACGGCGCCGCCATGACTCGCGGAGGTGCCCATCTGCACCGTCGCGTTGCCGAAGGACGTGTCCCCGTTCAACGGGCCCGTGGTGCCGTAGGGGCCCGTAGGCGTCTGGACGCCCCCTGGGCCCTGCGTCGTCGTCGCGGTCATGTCCCCGCCGGGCCATGAGGTGCCCAGGGGCTGTCCCTCCTTGGAGAAGGCCTGCACCTTGCCGCCAAGGTCGACGAGGTAGCCGTTCTGGAACTCCTGGAAGGGCACCATGTCGGGCTTGCCGGCGGCGACCCGGGCGTCACGGAACGCCTTCACCATCGGGTCATCGAGGAAGGGCGGGCGGGCCTTCACGCCGTCCTCGAGGCCGGAGTTGGGGTAGCCCAGGAGCGAGTTGGTGCCCTGGCGGCCGTGGGTGAAGGTGTTGTCCGAGTAGGCCTTGCAGATGTCGCCATGCACCTCGAAGGACACCCACTGGTTGCGGTCCTCGGGTTTCAGGGACTGGCCCGGAGGCGGACGGCAGAAGGTGTAGAGCTGCATCTGCCGCTCGCCGGTGGCGGGGAAGTCCTGGAAGAAGGCGGGGACGTTCTCGTTGCCGGCCACGGTGGAGCGGCCTGCGGGATACATGGGCGAGCGGGAGCCATGCAGGACCTGGTCGGCGGCGGCGTCCGGCAGGGTCGTGCCGCGCTTGCGGTTGAGCTCGGCCTCGGCATTGTCTCTGAATTGCTCGCACCAGGCCTGCCAATCGCTGACGGACGGGTTGGACACGTCCGGAGGAGCCGTGGTCTGGGACAGGGCCCTGTAAGACGAGGTCGCCGCGGGGCGGGACTGCGGCTCGAAGCTGCTGCGGGAGAACAGCTCGCGCAGCGTGCGCTCGGCGGTGGAGTCCTGGGACGGCGTTGGCTGCGAGGCCGTCTCCGAGACCGAAGACGTCCGGACACCATTCAGAGCCGCTGAGAAACGAGAAATTCCGTCCATGTGAGCCTCCCCCCTGAGGCATGCCGCGAAATTCGCTGCATCTATGACGATGAGTGGGGGAATCCATTGCTGAAGGGCTGAATCAGCGCCAGCCGAACAGGTCTTCAGTGTAAAAGCAGGAATACCTACCTACATGCGCCCGGGAGCAGCAGCGATGCCAGGAACGAATGTCCGAGCGGAGTCTCCCCTTCCGCTCTTCGTCGTATGCGCGGTCTTCTCTCTCCTCGTGGGCTGCTCGACGCAGCCGCCTCTGGAGCTGGAGGTCGCGCGAGCAGCCGCGGTCATGCAAGAGCCCAACTTCGCCGACTCGGTCTTTGTCAGCGGCCTCCAGGGCCCCACCACCATGACCTTCGCGCCCGACGGGCGTCTGTTCATCTCGGAGAAGAATGGCTCGCTGCGGGTGGTCGTGAACGGCCAGCTCCTGGCGACTCCGTTCATGACGCTCGCCGTGGATACCGGCAACGAGCGTGGGCTGATGGGCGTCGCGTTCGATCCCAACTTCGACAACAACCACTATCTCTACGTCTATTACACGTCGGTCGCCGGCAGCATCCACAACCGGGTCAGCCGCTTCACCGCCAACGGCAATGTGGTGGTTCCCGGAAGCGAGCTGGTGCTCGCCGACTTCCCGACGCTCGACGCCGCCAACCACAACGGCGGCGCGGTCCGCTTCGGACTCGACGGCAAGCTCTATGTCTCGGTCGGAGAGAACGCGGTCTCCTCCAACTCGCAGAGCCTGAACACGCCGCTCGGCAAGCTGCTGCGCTTCAACCCGGACGGCAGCATCCCCACGGACAACCCGTTCTATGCGACCGCCACCGGGCTCGCGAAGGCGACCTGGGCGATGGGGCTGCGCAACCCGTTCACCTTCGACGTTCAACCCGGCACGGGAGTCCTGTTCATCAACGACGTGGGCGAAGGCGGCTGGGAGGAGATCAACCGTGGCCAGGCCGGTGCCAACTACGGCTGGCCGATGACGGAAGGCTATTTCACCAACCGCCCGGAGCTCACGCAGCCGTTCTTCGCGTACCCGCATGGCGCTGGCACGGCCGCCGGCAACTGCATCGCGGGCGGTGCCTTCTACAATCCCCCCGTCACGGCCTTTCCCAGCGCGTATGTCGGTCAGTACTTCTTCGCGGACTACACCAACAATTGGATCTCCCGCATCGACCCGAACACCGGTGCGCATTCGCTGTTCGCGACGGCCGTCTCGGGGCCCGTGGACCTCGATGTCGGGCCGGATGGCGCGCTCTACTACCTGGCGCGCGGCGCGGGCCAGGTGGGCCGCATCGCCTATACGGCCTCGCTGCCGCCGAGCATCGCGCAGCAACCGGCGAGCACGTTGGTCTCGGTCGGTTATCCGGCGACCTTCACGGTGTCCGCGAGCGGCGAACCGCCTCTCACCTACCGGTGGCAGCGCAACGGCGTGGACATCCCCGGCGCGACCTCGCCGGGCTATGAGCTGACCGCCGCGCAGCTTGGCGACAGCGGCGCGCGCTTCCGCGTGGTCGTGACCAACGGGCTGGGTTCAACCACCAGCACCGAGGCCGTGCTGACGGTGACGTCCAACAAGCCGCCAGTGGCCACGATCCTCACGCCGGCCACGGGCGCGACCTATATCGCGGCCACGAACCTGACGTTCTCCGGCTCGGCCAGCGACCAGGAGGATGGCGCGCTGCCGCCGAGCGCCATGACCTGGAACATCACCTTCCACCACGACACGCACACGCACCCGGCCATGGCCGACACCACCGGCATCGCGAGCGGGAGCTGGCCCATCCCGAACATCGGCGAGAGCTCGGCCAACGTCTGGTATCGCGTACGGCTGACGGTGCGTGACTCGATTGGCCTCACCCACACGACGTATCGCGACGTCCACCCGGTCACGGTCCCCCTCACGGTGACCAGCGTGCCGAGCGGGCTTCAGGTGCTGATGGACGGGCGGCCGGTCCCGGCGCCGCACGACACGACCGGCGTGGTCGGTGTCGTCCGCTCCGTGGGCGTCGAGTCGCCGCAGTATGCGAATGGGAAGTTCTGGGCGTTCTCGTCGTGGTCGGACGGCGGCGCGCAATCACACACCTTCATCACGCCTGGCAGCGCGGCCACCTACACCGCCTCGTTCGTCGAGACCTCGGGCGGGAGCTGCTATCAGATTCAAAGCGAGCGCAGCGACAAGTGGCTCACCGTCGACACCGCGGGCAAGGTCATCGCCGGCAGCACGACGCAGGCCGGCGGGCAGATCTTCCAGCTCGTTCCGAACGGCACCCAGTACAAGCTCAAGGGCTCCGGGGACGCGTTCCTGACGGTGGTGGCGAACCAGCTCACGATGGGCGCCAACTTCACCAGCGGGGAGTCGTTCACCCAGCTGGCCTGCGGCTACGGTGGGCGCACCCGCGTCGGCTTCCGGGCCTCCGTGGGGAGCGCGCCCCATTGGAAGGAAACCACGACGGGCGGGCCCATCCAGAGTGGTGACGGCGGCAATGGCGGCGCCTGCAATCCGGCCGACGGCGGTGCCTGGGAGGGCTTCTACCTCGAACCGGTGGCCTGCCCGGGCAGCGGCAGCGGCCCCGTGTGCGGCAACGGCGCGGTCGAGAGCGGCGAGCAGTGCGACGATGGCAACACCCAGCCAGGCGATGGCTGCGATGCGACCTGCCAGACCGAGGCCAGCGGTAGCGCGGGCTGCTTCCGCATCCAGAGCGAGCGCACCGACCAGTGGCTTACCGTCGACGGCACGGGCAAGGTGGCCGCCCTCGGCACGACGCAGGCCGGTGGCGCGGTCTTCGAACTCGTCACCAGCGGCGCGAAGTACAAGCTCAAGGGAGCGAGCGGCGCGTACCTGGCGGTGGTCGCGGATCAGCTCACCGTGAATGCCTCGCTCGGCACGGCGGAGGCGTTCACCCGCCACGCCTGCGGCGTCTTCGGCGGGCGCAATCGCTATGGCTTCGAAGCGACGACAGGCACCGCGCGCAACTGGAAGGAGAACACTCCCGGCGCTCCCATCCAGAGCGGCAACGGCGGCAACGTGGGCATCTGCAATCCCGCCGACGCCACCTCGTGGGAAGCCTTCTACCTCGAACCCGCGACCTGCCCCCAGTAGGCCCAACCAGGCCTCCAGCACCGCCTTCGGGCTTCGTGCTGGGGGCCTGGGTTCGCCTGCTCCCTGGGGACCCGCTCACTTGAAAGGCGCTCAGCGCCGGATGCCGGTGAGCGCGAGTCGCAGCACCCGGCGCGCGGTGACTGGATCGTTCTCGTTCGCGACGGCGATCGCGTTCGCAAGCTTCAGCAGGTCCTCCGCGGTGGCGCCCGCGTGAAGCGCACCCACGGCTGACGCCCGCGCCACCAGCACCTTCACCACATTGAGCACCAGGTCGGTGCAGCAGATGTCTTCGGCGGAGAGCCCCTCCGGGCCGGCCAGCAGCGCGGCGGCGAGCCCGCGGTGGGTCGCGGTGTAGACCGTCACCTCCTCCAGCCATTCCGCCAGCTCATCGGCGGGCGCCTTGCCCGGCTGCGCGGCGGCCCGCTCACAGAGCTGCGCGACGCCATCCCGGAACACCACCTCCAGCAGCGCCTGCCGCGACGGGAAGTGCCGGTGCAGGGTCGCCGAGCCCACCCCTGCCTGCCGGGCGATCTCCTCGAGCGACACCTGCGCGCCCTCCCTGGCGACCAGCTCCGCGGCGACCTCCACAATCCGCTCCCGGTTGCGGCGGCCATCCGCGCGCAACCGCTTCACCTGCTCCACGGCGCACTCCTCGTCACAAGACCCTTCTCTTTGACAAACGGGGGCCCCCTCCGTATTTAACCACGATAATAAACGGTGGGGTCCCCCACTTACGAAGGAGCCTCCGATGAGCCGCAGCGAAGCCGTTCTCGTCACCGCCGCCACAGGACGCCAGGGTGGCGCCACCGCCCGGGCATTGCTGGCCGAGGGCCGCACAAAGGTGCGCGTCCTGGTGCGCAACCCGGAGGCGGCGAACGCCAGGGCCCTCGCGGCGGCGGGCGCGGAGGTGGTCGTCGGGGACCTGGACGATCCGGCGTCGTTGCGCGCCGCCTGCGCCGGGACGCGGGCGGTCTTCTCGATGCAGTCCCCCATCGTCTCCGCGACCGGCGTCGACTTCAGCAAGGAGCGCCAGCAAGGAAGGAACCTCGTCGAGGCCGCGCTCGCCGAGGGCGTCGAGACGTTCGTGCACACCGCGACGTCCGGCGTCGGCGCCCACCGCGACGTCGAGGGTTGGGCGGAGGGGCGCTGGAAGTTCCACGAGGAGTACTGGGAGAACAAGCTGGCCACGTGCGACCTGGTCCGCACCGCGGGCTTCAAGCACTGGACCGTCATCCTGCCCGCCACCTTCATGGACCACGCGATGTTGGATCCCGCCGGCTTCGTCGACGGGCGCCGGTTGCTCACGGTGGTCAAGGCCGATAAGCCCATCGGGCTGATCGCCCCCGAGGACATCGGCAAGGCGGCCGCGGCGGCGATCAACGATCCCGCGAGGTTCCATGGCGTGACGCTGGAGCTCGCGGGTGACGTGCTCACCCTTCCTCAAATCACCGAGGTCCTCTCGCGCGTCGACGGCAAGGAGTACGTCGCCCAATCCTCCTCGATTGAAGAGGCCGTCGCGGCCGGCCTGCATCCCGGCGTGGCGCAAGGCATGACGTACATGAACGTCGCCCCGCTGCTGGCACGGCCCGAAATCGCGCGCTCCTACGGCCTTTCGCCCATGAGCTTCGAGGCCTGGGTAAGGCAGCGTCGCGAGATGACCTGACACGGTCGCATGCGTGTCTTTAATTACCCATCTTCCCGCGCGCCCGTTTCTCGTGGTCTTGCAAGGATACCGTGGCATCAGACACCTCCCCCATGATGCCTCGGCTGTCCCCCCACTGAGAAATGGAGTTCGTGATGAAACACATTCTCTTGAGCATGTTCGGGTTCGCGGGCGTCGTCGGCGCCGCGGGCATCCCCTCTGTCGCCGCGGCCCAGGTTCCGTCTCCGTCCTGGGTGGCGCAGCTCGGCGCCAACCTGGATGAGCAGGCCAACGCCGTGGCCGTGGCGGGCGCGAGTGTCTACGTGGTGGGTCAGACGACCAGCCAGCTCGGCGCCGACCCGAAGGTCGGCGGTCAGGACGCGTTCATTGCCCGGTACGACACCGCCGGCAACCTCCAGTGGGTCCGCCAGCTGGGCACCACCGGGAATGACCGCGCCACCGCCGTGGCCACCGACGCGGACGGCAACGCGTACATCGCGGGCACCACCTACGGCGGCTTCGATTTCTATACCAATGCGGGCGGCTTCGACTTCTTCATCGCCAAGTACGACGCCGCCGGCAACCGTCTGTGGTTGCGCCAGAACGGCACGCAGATGGATGACTTCGCCACCGGCATCGCGGTCGGCGCGGACGACACCCTCTACTTCACCGGTTACACCGGCGGCAGCTTCGCCAACGGCGGCAACCCCAACCACTACGACATCATCGCCGGGCTCTACGACACGGCGGGCAACCCGTACTGGCTCCAGCAGTACGGCAGCTCCGCGAGCGACGTGGCGCGTGGCATCGCCGTCACGTCTGGCCACGAGGTCTACATCGTCGGGAACACCTCCGGCAGCCTCGACGGCACCACCTCGTCGGGGAACAGCGACATCTTCCTGCTGAAGCTCAACATCCTGGGCGTCCAGCAGTGGGTCCGGCAGATTGACGCGGGCGACCTGGATGACGCAAAGAGCGTCGCCGTGGGTCCCGACGGCGGCGTCTATCTCGCTGGCGAGACGTTCGGCAGCCTGGATGGCAACACCAACAACGGCACCGTCGACGTGCTGCTCGCCCGCTACGACAGCGCCGGCAACCGCGCCTGGAGCCGCATGCTCGGCGGCGAGCAGCCCGACTACGCGTTCGGCGTCGCCGTCACGCCGGACAACGTCGTGCAGGTCGTCGGCTACACCTCCGGGCTCGACGGCATCCCGTCCGCGGGCGGCTCCGATGCCTTCCTCACCCGCTACGACGCGCTCGGCACGAAGGTGGGCAGCCGGCTCCTGGGCACGTCGCGCCAGGACATCGCCCGCGGCGTGGCCGTGGACGCCTCCGGCAACGCCTACGTCGCCGGACAGACGGCTGGAAGCCTCGGCGGCAACACCAGCGCTGGCGGCAATGACGCCTTCCTCGTCCGCTTCTGAGCGAGGTCTCCGCTGAACCCCCGGCAGGGCCCAACGTGTTCCGGGCCCTGCCGCGGTTCGCGCGTGACTAGCGCCGGTGCTTCGCGATGAGCGCGTTCGCCGCGTCCGGATTGCCCTGGCACTCCAGCAGCGCGCGGAGCATCAGCGGGACGACGATGGTGGCGTCCGACTCGATGACGAACATCGGCGTCGTCTCCGTCAGCTTGTCCCAGGTGATCTTCTCGTTGGGCGTCGCGCCCGAGTACGAGCCGTAGGACGTCGTCGAGTCGCTGATCTGGCAGAAGTAGGCCCACGACTTCACGGGCTTCTGCATGTCGTACTTCGTCGACGGCACGACGCAGATGGGGAAGTCACCGGCGATGCCGCCGCCAATCTGGAAGAAGCCCACGCCCTTGCCCGCGGACAGCTCCTCGTAGCGGTCGTAGAAGTCGGCCATGTACTCGATGCCGGACTTGGCGATGCTCGCGTTGCAGTCGCCCGTCTTCACGTAGGACGCGAAGATGTTCCCGAACGTCGAGTCCTCGTAGCCCGGGACGACGATGGGCAGCTTGCGCTTCGCCGCCTCCATCAGCCAGCAGGCCTCCGGGTCGCCTTCGTACGCGGCAGGCTCCAGCACCTGGATGAGTTCGTAGAAGTACTCGTGCCAGAAGCGGCGCTCGCCCTTCGCGGAGGCGTTCTTCCACATGGGGACGACGATCTTCTCCACCGCCCGGAACGCCTCGTCCTCGGGGATGCTCGTGTCGGTCACCCGGCGCATCCGCTGATCGAGGATGCGCGTGTCATCCTGCTTGGTGAAGTAGCGGTACTCGGGGAAGTCCTTGTACGCCGTGTGCGCGACGAGCCGGAAGAGCGACTCCTCCAGGTTGGCGCCCGTCACGGACAGGCCGTGAATCAGGCCCGAGCGGATGGCGGGCGCGAGCGTGATGCCGAGCTGCGCGGACGACATCGCGCCCGCGACGCTCCAGAACATCCGGCCACCGCTCGACACATGCTCCCAGTAGGACAGGAGCGCGTCGCGCGTCGCGCGGGCGTTGAAGTTCTTGTAGTTCGTGAGGATGAACTCGAGGACGGGCAGTTCGGACGTGGACATGGGGGCCTCCAGAGACAACGGGGTCATGACCCGGGAGGCGCCAGCCGGCGAATGCCACCCGAGGACACCCTACGGTCGCGACAGAACGTCGCACCGCCATCGGAGCGTCAAGTGGCTGCCGGCTGGGTACCACGGCAGGGGGCGCGCGGCTACGGCTTCTACATGGCCAGGATGATGTGGCGCTGTTCAGGGTGCGCTCGCTGACATCATTCGTTGCGCCCACCAAAATACATCCATACCCAACCATCCCGACTGCCCACCAGAGCGTCTTGGATTGCGGGACGCACTGGGAGTACCATCCCCAACGCCTCTCAACCCAAGGAGCATCAGATGCTGCGGACGCTTGTTTCCGGAGTTGCCCTGAGTTTTGCCTTCGTGGTGGGAATGGCTGTCTCCTCTTCTCAGCTCGCCCCGAGCGAGGTCGTGGCGAACGACGAGGCCGTGCTTGTCTCGACCGCGCCCAATAGCGCGGTTCCGGACGAGACCACGGACGAGTCCTCGCGGTTGCTCGGGTGCTGCACGGGTGATGGCTTGTTCTGCATCAACACGGCGGCATGTCAGGCCCGCGGAGCGGGCACCTGCGGCGCGCCCTGTAACTAGCCCTCTGTCGCTGGACCCGACTTGAAGCAGGCGCTGGGCGCTCGATACGTCCAGCGCCTGACCGCGTACGCTGCGCGTCCATGACGCACATGCCGCGGTGGTTCGCGCTGCTGCCCCTTCCCGCCATTCTCCTGGGCGCCTTCGTCGCGCGGCGAAGTGGCGTGCCCGCCACCGCGTTCGCCGTCAACGCACTGGCGGCGGCCCTGGGTGTTGGGGTGGCGGCCCTGGTGGGACGCCTTTCGGACTCGACGGGGTTCATCGCTGGCTGGTGCTGGGGCCCGTACGCCTCCACGCTTCCACCATCCGAACGCGCGCGGGCGAGCGGAGGCCAGGAATGGGCCCTTCCCGCCAGTCTCGTCGTCTACATCGCCGCGACTCTTGGCGTGACGACGTTGGGCAACTTCCCGGTGCCGGTGATGGGGGCCGGGGCGGGCCTCATCCTGGGGTGGTACGCGGCGACAGGCATCCTCGCGGCAGCCTGGGCCACCGCGCGGGTGTCATCCGCCGCGGCATGAAGCCGAGCGTTCCTGAAACGGCCCCGTTCCTCCCGGCACCGCAAGGCCCTCGGCAGCTCAAGCAGGAGGACTTCGCGGATTCGCTCCCGCTGTCGCTCCATGACTTTCCCAAGGAGCTCTCCCGGTATGACGGCCCTGCTGGCGCACCGCCGCCGGGGCGCTGCTGACTCCCATCCTGGCCTCTCCCTTTGGGCTGGCTGTCTTTCAAGAGCCCCCTGCAATGCCTATCTGCGCCGGGCGGTTCCCTGGAGGTAGGTCCGGAAGTCGGCACCGCCGGGAGGGGCGATCTCGAACCTGACGTTGAGCGTTCCGTCTGGGTTCAGCAGATACGACAGGCGGAACCGGGGCGTGCCAGACGCCTCGTCGGTGACGAACTCAGCGCTCGCCGGAGAGCTCTCCGCGCGGGCTGCGTAATGAATGACGTGCCCTTCGTTGTCGAAGTAGCTCGCACGCACCGTCCCCTGCGCTCCCGGATGGAGGACCATCAGGTCCTCGTGCCGCCCGCCCGGCGTGACGGATTCGTTCCGGCGGATCAGCACATGTCCCTGCACGTCTGGTTGGAACGTGAAGGTTCCGGCGGACGCACCGGGCGTACCGCCGCCCTCCGCGTCCCAGGTCCCCAGCAGGAAGGAAAAGGGCTTCAGGGCCTCGGTCAGTTCCGCCGCGGCAGGGACGGCATGCGGCGGCTGTTCGTGGCGCTGCGGGCCCGTGGCACAGGCGGAGAGCGCCTGGAGCACGAATGCACCGCTGAGGAGGGTTCGAAGAATGGACGTCGTCATGGGATGGGCAGCGCTCGAAGCAACAGGGGAGCGCAACCTACGAGCGGACCCATGACGACACCAGGAAGGAACACCCGGACGGAGGGTATGCCCCCGCGCATCACTCCTTGCCGAAGGCCTTGGCGAAGAGCTTCTCGATGCCCGACTTCTCCGGCTCGATGGCGATCGCGGGCGCGGGCACGCCCATCGCGGCGCCGAGGCCCGGACGCAGGCCCGAGGCGATGCCCGGCTTGATGTGGTGACGCAGGTCGACCGCCACGTCCGACTTCACGTGGGTGCCCACGCCCAGGGCGGTGCTCACATCCGCGGACTGCTTGAGGAAGCCATTCTCCAGGCCGAACTTGCCGCCCGCCTGGGCCGACGCGCCCGCCACCGCGCCCGCGGTGACCGAGCCGTGCACCCGGCCCAGGTGCCCGCCCGCCGTGCCGTACACGCCCGCCGTGGCGCCCGCGCCCACCTGGCCGGAGACCATCGCCGTGGCCGTCCTCGGGTCGATGGTGGCCACGCCCTCGGCGAAGGCGGAGGCGGAGGCCTTCGCCTCACCCTTCACGTAGCCGCCCACGTGCCGGTTGAAGTCGTGGCTCGCGCTCGCCGTGACGCCCACGCCCGTCTCCGCCTTGGCCGTCAGCGCGGCCGTGTAGGCGTGCGAGCCCGTGTCGGCCGACACACCGGCCTGGGCCTGCGCCTTGAAGGAGTTGGCCTCGCCGGTGACCTGCGCGCTCGACACGCCCATCCGGCCCGAGTGCGACTTCTGCCAGTCGAAGGAGGCGTTGGGACCCTGCACTTCGGCCTGGGCCGAGTAGTGGTGCACGCCACCGCCGCTGTGGCTGGTGGTGGAGGCCTGCATCGACCCCATGTTGCCGCTCAGCCGGCCACCGCCGAAGGTGTCCTTCTGGTAGGGCGTGGCCGGCTTGTCGATGAACATGGTCTGCTTCGCGGCCGCGGGCGCCGTGAGCTTGTTGTCACCGCCGCTCACCGCCACATCCGTGCCTGAGTTCAGCGACCACGGGCTGTAGGACGGCTGTCCTTCGGGAGCCCCCGCGTGCTTCGGCGGCGTCGCCGTGTTCGCGGCGGGCGTCGTCGCCGTGGGCTTCGTGGCCGTCGTCGCCGTGGGCGTCGTCGCCGTGGGCTTCGTGGCCGTCGTCGCCGTGGGCTTCGTGGCCGTCGTCGAGGCAGGGAGCGTCGACGCGCGCGCCGGCGGCTTGGGCTTGGACGCCGTGGAGGTCGGGAGGGTGGCGGAGCGGGACAGGGACGAACCGATGCGACGGGCCATGGCAGGAACCTCGGGAGTACGTCGAAGGGGGAGCAGGACAGCGATGCCACCCCCTACTGCACCCGTCATGCCGGGCCCTGGTCGAACGGTGGGGCCCGTGATTCCAAGGGGTTGGCGGATGCGACGTCCCAGAAAGAGCCCGAGGACTGGTGACTGCCGTCACCAGGGCCACGACAGCAGTCATCACCCCCGCTTCGCATCCCGGACCCCGCCACTTTTGCAGTGGCGCGTCAAAGGCAGCCCAATCCCTATCTCGCTGGTACAGCCTTTGTATTGGCCAGACATCGGGAGCGCGGGGTGGATGGCGAGACTGATGCTCTTGACCCACTGCGACGGAGCAGAAGAGCGCGTGAAGGACGGGGACACAGAACAAGAGACAGCGGAGCTGGACGCGTGCGAAGCGGTGGTCCAGTTGGAGAACCTCCGGGTGGGGCGAAGCTCCAGCTGAATGCCGTGGACGGCAGCTCCGACGGCCCGGCGCTCTACCAGACGGCTCACCGTGGCCAAGAGCGTCTGCACACGCAAGGGCACGGGGGGAGACGTCGCGTGGACGTGGACGCGCGGTGGCGAAGGCTTCCAGTCGTTCCCCACCCGGGCGGGAGGACTCGACCAGGGAACGCTGCGCGCCGCGCGCTCCGCCCCGTCCCCCGCGCCGGCGAGCCCGGCCCCCCCTGACATCCGGGTTCCCGAACGGAGTAGAGAGGAGGGATGTCCAGCCTCCGCCCCTATCGCGATGTGGCCGACCTCGAAGCCATGGAGCAGCTCGTGGCGAGTGCCTGGGCGGAGCGCGGGCCCCACGTCGAGTGCGCGGTGGGGGACCTGACCTGGAGGCTGCTGCGCAATGCCCAGGTGCGGCCGCGGGAGGACATCGCCCTGTGGGAGCCCGAGCCCGGGCAGCTCGCCGGCTTCGCGTGGGCCTACGGCAACGGCGACGTGGACCTGCTCGTGCATCCACTCACGCACGCGGACGCCTTCGTGCAGGACCTGCTGCCCTGGGTGCGCGCACGTCACGGGAGCACCGCGCCGCCGGCCACCCTGTGGGCGCTGGAGAGCAACGGTCCGCTGCTCGCGGCGCTGCAACGGTCGGGCTGCCTGCGCACCCCGGGCGGGTGCTACCTGCACCTCGAACTGCCGCTCCACGCATTGCCGCCCCCGCCGCCTCCGCTGCCCGCGGGTTACCGGGTGCGCGCGGTGCGAGGCCCCGAGGAAGTCGCAGCCCGCGCCCTCGTCCACCGGCGCGGCTTCGGCACCGAGCGGATGACGACGGAGGTGTACGCGCGGCTCATGGAAGCGCCGCGCTACCAGCCGGCGTTGGACCTCGTCGCCGAGGCGCCCGACGGCAGCCTCGCGGCCTGCGCGCTCGGTTGGTTCGACGAGCGCAACGCGGTGGGCGAGTTCGAACCGACCGCGTGCGCCCCAGAGCACCGGCGCCGCGGGCTCGTGCGCGCGCTCCTGCACGAGGGGCTGGGACGCATGCGCGGGATGGGCGCCCGGCGCGCCATCGTGTACGCCTTCGAGGACAACCCGGCGTCCGTCGCCCTCTATCAGTCCGCTGGCTTCACCGTGGTGGACCGCAACCTGGGCCACAGCGAACCCCCTGCGAAATAGCCCCCGCGGAGCGTTCGTTCTTCCGATAGGAGAGCAACCGACCCTCGAGCGGGAGCAGACCCCATGAGCCGCCTGGCATTCCCCTCTCCTCATCCGCGGCGCATGCGGGCACTCTGGCTCGCGGTGATGGGGGCCGCGGCCAGCCTTACCGCCTGCGCCGCGCCGTCCGCGCTCGCGGTGTCTCCGTCCGGGGTGCCGGCGTTCAGCGAAGACATGCTGACGCCCGGGTTCTGGATCCGCCGCGCGCCGTCTCCTGATGCGGTGCTGCTCGATGCCGAGCAGGTGACGGCGAAGCGCGAGCTCGCGTTCGGTCCGGAGGGCGGCCTGCTCGACCTGAAGGGCCTCCCGGCCACGCTGACACGGGCACAGGTCGCTGGCTGGGTCAGGGCCGCGCAGCAGACGCCCATCCAGGCGGTCATCGACGAACAGGGCCGGCCGGTGACGGAGGCAATGCTCGACGGGCTTCGCCGGAACGCCGCGGCCGAGCACATCCCCGAAGCCACCGCCGCGCGCTACGGCCTCAGCGTGCGGCGCACGCACCTGCGCTCGCTGCCGTCCAGCTGGCGGCTCTTCGCGTCGGAGGACTCACGCGACTACGAAAGCCTCCAGGCCGGCGTCCTGTTCCCGGGTGAGCCGGTCGTCATCGCGCACCAGAGCGCGGACCAGCAGTGGCTCTTCGTCCAGACGACGCAGGGTCCCGCGTGGGTCCAGCGCCGCGACATCGCGGAAGGCACGGCGGACGCGGTGTTCTCCTACGTGGCGAAGGCGCCCGGACGCGTCGTCACGGGGGACCAGGTGCGCACGGTCTTCACGCCGGAAGCGCCGGGGGTGTCCGAGCTCGAACTGGACATGGGGGTCGCGCTGCCGCGGGCCGACGTGGCGCCCGGCGAGCCCGTCAACGGCGCCAGCAGCTATGCATCCTGGCCGGTGCGGCTGCCGGTGCGCGAAGAGGACGGCTCGCTGGCCTTCCGGAGCGCCCTGCTGCGCCGGACCGCCGACACCGCGCCGGGCTACCTGCCGCTGACGCGCGCCAACATCCTCCGCCAGTCCTTCAAGTTCCTCGGCGAGCGCTACGGCTGGGGGCACCAGTTCAATGCACGCGATTGCAGCGGCCTGACCAGCGAGGTGTACCGCAGCATGGGGCTGCTCTTGCCGCCCAACTCCGGGATGCAGGGGAAGAGCGCGGCGCTGAACCACCGCCTCTTCACGGCGAAGGACTCACACGAAGAGCGGGTGCGCGCGCTGGAGCAGGCGGAGGTGGGCGACCTGGTCGTCGTCCCCGGCCATGTGCTGATGATCATCGGCCACGTGGATGGCGAGCCCTACGTCATCCAGGATGTTCCCTTCGCCGTGTTCAAGGACCCGGAGACACAGCAGGTCCGCAAGACGAAGCTGAACCAGGTGTCGGTCACCCCGCTGCTGCCGCTGTACGCCGACGACACGACCCTGTACGTGGACGCGATGACGAGCCTGGTGCACGTCACCCGGCCATAGGCTCAGCCGCCTTCGAGCGCGGCTACGACTGGCGCGTGTTCGCGTACCGTGCCGGCGTCGTGCCCACGATGCGCCGGAAGTGGCGGTTCAGCTGGCTCTGGTCATAGAACCCGGCGCGCGTCGCGACCTCGGACGCGCGAAGGCCGCTTTCGAGCAACTCCTTCGCCCGCGCGATGCGCAGGTGCGTGAGGTACGCGTGCGGCGGCATCCCCACCTGGGCGCGGAACGCGCGGCAGAGATGGAACTTGTCGTAGCCGGCATGGTCCGCGAGGTCATCCAGCGTGATGGCATCCCCCAGGCATTCGCGGAGATACTCCATCGCCCGTCGCACCGGCCGCGTGTGGTCCGGCGTGGCGCCCCTCAAGACCGTGAACGCCTCCACGGCTTCGACCACCGCGACCTCCAGCGTGAGGCGATCCGCGCCCGCGGCGACCGCATCGTGGAGATGCTGGAAGGGAAGGCCCCGCTCGTCGCCAAGCTTGAAGTGGGGATGCGCGACGACCTTCCCCTCGTGGCGGATGCGATCGATGTCGCGCTCGGGCAGCACGACGGCCTGGTAGGTCATCGTCCCATCGTGCGCGACGTCGCGATGCACGTCGCCTGGCTGCTTCAGGTGGATCGCGCCGGGCCCGCCAGTCCAGACCCGGCCACGCCCCCACCACTCGCTGCGCCCGCGCTCGATGCGCATGGACGCGTGGAATTCCTTCATGCCGACGCGAAGCAGGTCGGTCGTCATGCGCACGGCCCGTAGGCCCGGGACCGAGACCGGGATCACGTCGAGGTTGAACATCCCCGCAGTTTAAGGAGCTCCCGCGGCCCTGGCTTGGCGTTTCTTGGCACGAAATCTCCGCCAAGAAGCGCCAAGCGCGCGTGTCACCTGCCCCCGTATCTCCCCGGGCATGCACGACAAACAAGTCGCCCTCGTCACCGGGGCCAACAAGGGAATCGGACTGCGGATCGCCAGGGACCTCGCCGCGCATGGCTTCACGGTGCTCGCCAGCTCACGTGACCTCGCCCGTGGCGAGGCAGCGGCAAGGAGTATCGCCGGTGACGCCCGTGCGCTCGCGCTCGACGTCACGGACGCGGAGTCGATCGCTGCCGCGGCGGAGCACATCCGCGTGGAGCTGGGTCGCCTGGACGTGCTCGTGAACAACGCGGGCATCGCCCGTTCGGGCAGACAGGCGCCCAAGCCGGGCCAGCCGCTGGCGGAGCGCGCGAAGGCGGGCCGTGCGACCGTCGCACCGCTCGACGAGTTCCGCGCGGTGTTCGAGACGAACGTGTTCGGAGTGATCGCCGTCACGCAAGCGATGCTCCCGCTCCTGCGGGAGGCTCCGGCGGGGCGCATCGTCAACGTCTCGAGCGGCGTCGGCTCGCTCACGAACAACTCGAACCCGGCGAACCCGTACCGCGCGATGTATGGCGTCTACTCGTCCTCGAAGACGGCCCTCAATGCAATCACACTCGCCTTCGCCCTGGACCTGGAGGCGACCCGCATCAAGGTGAACGCGGTGTGCCCGGGCTTCACCGCCACGGACCTCAACAACTTCCAGGGTACCCGCACCGTCGAGCAGGCCGCGCGCGCACCCGTACGCCTTGCGCTGCTCGGCCCGGACGGGCCCACGGGCACCTACTCGGACGACCAGGGCGTCATCCCGTGGTGACGCGGGCTCCCACCGCTACAGGGGGCGCAGGGAGGCCCGGTCGATCTCGACGGAGTCCTCCTCGTCCTCGTCCTGGCCGGGAGAGGCTTCGTCGGCGCGGAAGCGCTTCCCGTCGGGCGTGACGAGGAACCAGGAGGTGGCGACCGCCGGGTCGTCCGCGGGAGGCGAGACGAGGACTTCCTCGCCGAGCAGGGCCGCGACCCGGGTGGCCACCTCCACCGACGTGAACCCCGAGGGCACTCGGGTGCGGGAGACATCGACGTAGAGGGTCACATCCGTGCGGAACCCCTTGGACCGGAGCGCGGTTTCGACGAGCACCGCCGCATCCGAGGGGCCGTCCACGTCGAAGCGCGCCACACCTTCGGGAGGCAGACCGAGCGCGCGGCCGATGCTGTCGAAGAGGCGCCCGCCCTCCACGGCTCCCCGCGCGATGAATCCGACAACCTGTCTTTCCGGCTGCATGTCTCTCCCTCTCAACCCGCGGTGTGCGCCTTGAGCGCGGCCTTCCTGTCGCCCTGGGACGTGCCCATCTTGTCCAGGATCTCCTTCGCGCGCGGGGTGTCGTCGAACTTGTTGTAGACCCCCAATGCCTTGAAGGCCGAGCGGTTCAGCTCATGGAACCCGGTGCCACGGATGGGATACAGCGTACCATTGTCATGGGCTCCGTAGGTCCGCCCGTTGAGCGTCCAGGTCACGGCCCCCGAATCGCTGCCCTTCTTCGCCTTGCCGTCGTTGATGTCCTTCACGTCCCGGCTGACATCGACCCGCGACTCGATGACGGTGTTCTTGTCCTTGGCGACGGAGGACTGGTCGACCTTGCGGATGTAGTGCCGGTCCGCGGGCCGTGACGTGGGCTTCGCGGGCTTCTCCGCCCAGGCGGGCGGCGCGATGAGCAGGACCCCGAGCGCCATCAGCACGGTGGCCAGGGTCAAGGGGATGAAAGGCTTCCGGACAGCGGGACGAAGCATCGGATGCTCTCCTGCGGAGGGTGATGCGGCCGTCCGGTCAGCCTCTCACAGTTACTTCGGAGTTGGCTTGCTCTTCGCCCGCGAGGCCTTCGGCTTGCTCTTGCTCTCCAGGTTGATCGCCACCGCGGCCTTCACGAGCGCCTTGAACGCGCGGGCGTCGACCGTCTCCCCTTCCTGGATGTCGATGGCCCGTCGCGTGTTGCCCTCCAGGCTGGAATTGAAGAGGCCCTTGGGGTCCGGGACGCTGGCCCCCTTCGCGAACGTGAGCTTCACGGCCTTCTTGTACGACTCCCCGGTGCAGACAATCCCGTGGTGCGACCAGACCGGGGTGGCCCACTTCCACTCCTCGGTCATCTCGGAGTCGGCCTCCAGGATGAGTGCCCGCATGCGGGCCAGGGTCTCCGCCCTCCAGTCCCCCAGGTCGAGGAGCCGCTGGTCGATGAGCCGGGAAGCGGCAGCTCCAGTGGCCTGCTCACTGCTGCCGCTACCCATGGACGGCCTCCAGCGGGCGGGCATTGGACCGCAGGTTGCGCCAGGAGACGTAGGAGAGCACCCAGAGCACGCTGGTGAACGCCGCGAAGGCCCACGCCTCCGGGCCATCTCCCATCGCGAAGTGGGCGATGAGCGCCGAGACGAGATTGATGGCGAAGCCGGCGTAGGCCCACTCCTTGAGCCGCTCCGGCACCGGCGCGACCAGCACCAGCAATCCGAGGACCTTGGCCCACGCCAGCTCCACGCGGAAGTAGCCGGGGAAGCCGAGGCGGGTGAACCCATCCGCCGCGTCCTTCAGGTTCAACTGCGCGTAGGCGGTGAAGCCCATCTCCAGGCAGAAGAGCGCGGTGGCGATCCAGAAGGTGATGGTCACGGCTTTGGGGGACGTCCTGGCGGCGACGAGCGCCGGCTTCGGCAGGGTCGATTCCATGGTGTGCTCCTTCACTGCTTGGAGTTGTTGGCCTTCCAGGTGGGACTCTGGACCCCGAACTGCTCCGCGTACTCGGAGTTCAAGCGCTGCCAGTCGTACTGCATCGCATCGGGCCCCACGATGCGGCCCAGCGGGTCGCCCGAGAGGAGATGCTCGAGGACGTCGAAGCAGATGTGCCAGCCCGAGGCGCCCCACGCGATGAAGCCGCGGTCGATGTTGTGCCAGAGCGTGAGCCGGGTGCCGTTGGCGCCCGCCGGCTCCAGCTCCCAGCGCAGGTCCTGCTGCCCCCAGCTGTACTCGAGCAGCTTCGGCGCTTCCGCCCGCTTCACACTGGTCTCGGCGACCATGGGCGTCGGCGCACCGACCGTGGAGAGCTTCACCGGCCCCACGCTGGCCATGTTCCGGTCCGCGTCGAACGGCGCCCATTCGGCCAGGTGCGCGGGGTCGGTCAGCGCCTGCCACACCTTCGCCGGGGGATGACGCAGGTCCCGGACGAGGACGAGCGTCCACTTCTCGCCTTCCTTCTGGACCCTGGCTCCGGCCGCGGGGCCCGGTGTGTACTTCGCACGGTGGCTCATCGCTTCTTTCCCTTCTTGGGTTCGGGTTCGGAATCCATCCGGTCGAGATGGCGTTCGAGCGCGTCCAGATGGACCGTCCAGAAGCGCCGGAATGGCGCGAGCCATTCATCGACCTCCATGAGCGGCTCGGGCCGGATGCGATAGACGCGCCGTTGAGCGTCGACGCGCGACTCCACGAAGCCGGCGTCGCGCAGCACGCGCAGGTGCTTGGACACCGACGTCTGGGGCATCCGCAGCTGGTGCTCGATTTCGCCGACGGAGTGCTCCGACGCCGCCAGCAGGCTCAGGATGGCCCGGCGGTTCGGCTCCGCGATGATCGCGAACGATGATTCCATGCCCCGTATATGCCCACGAAGTCATATGCCCGTCAAGGCATATACGACTCCTGGCAAGGAACGCGCTGCATCCATAAGCCGGCGAAGAACTGGTCGCGGCTCACCCGGAAACCGCCCTGCGCACCGCGGGGCGTTGAGAGTGGCGCCGGACGTACGCCACCAGCTCCGGATGCCCGCCGAGCAGCATCAGCGTGTTCGCCAGGTGGAGGATGGAAGCCATCACCACGTCGGCGGCGGTGAAGGCCTCCCCCACGAGGCACTCACGGCCGCCGAGTCCACTCTGGATGAGGTCGAGAGCAGCCGTGAGCCGGGTCCTGAGCTTCGCGACCTCCCCTTCCGAGACGTCGCGCGCGCCTGGTGACTGCGCGTCCCGGTAGAACTCCATCACCAGGGGGTCGAGGCTCAACTCGGCGAAGGCCATCCAGCCGTAATACGGACCGCGCTCCCTGCTCCCCACCGGCGGCGCCAGTTGCTTCTCCGGGAACCGGTCGGCCAGGTGCAGACAGATGGCCAGGGACTCGAGCAGCGTGACGTCCCCATCCACCAGGGCGGGGAGGTCTCCCAGCGGGTGCACCGCCAGGTACTCAGGGGTGGTGTTCTCCTGCCGGGCAAGGTCGAGCCTGACCAGCTCATAGGGCACGCCAAGTTCCTCCAACAGCCAGCGGGGACGGACCGCTCGGGTCCGGGGAGCGAAATAGAGCTTCATGGGTGGCACTCCTGCGGGTTGCGTGAGGCCACACACCATGAGGCCGCCGGAGCGCCCGGACAATGCGGCCCCGGACGAACTCATTGTCAGGTTAATCTTGACGGCCATGATTCCACCGGCCGACATGCTCCTCTTCGCGACGGTCGTCCGCGAGGAGAGCTTCACCCGCGCGGCGCTCAAGCTCGGCATCACCAAGCAGACCGTCAGCGAGCGCATCCGCCATCTGGAGGAGCGGCTGGGCGTGCGGCTCCTCGAACGGACCACGCGGCGCCTGCGCGTGACAGGGGCCGGCGTGACGTACTCCGAGCGCTGCGCCGCCATCGCCGCGCTCATAGAGGAAGCGAACAGCGAGGTGCAGCAGGGCAAGGCGGATCCCACCGGTCTGATCCGGGTCTCCTCGCCGGTGCTCTACGGCCGGCGCTACCTCACCCCCGTCATCTCGAAGTTCCTCGGCCGCTATCCCCAGGCGCGGGTGGAGCTGGTGCTGGCGGACCGCCGTGTCCACCTCATCGAAGAGGGCTTCGACGTCGCCATCCACATCGGTCCGCTCAATGATTCATCGCTCGTGGCGCGAAAGCTGGGAGAGGGCGCGGTCCGCTTCGTGGCGAGCCCCCGCTTCCTGTCGAAGCACGGCATCCCGAACGCCAGGGAGCTTGGCTCCGCGCGCTGCATTGGCTTCAGCGCGTTCGAGACGTGGGAGGCCGAGGGCGTGAAGTCCCGCATCGATCCGGTCCTGATGGTGAATGACAGCGAGCTCGCGTGCGAGGCGGCCATCGCCGGGGTCGGCATCGCGCGGGTGCCGGAGATCCTCTGCCAGGAGGCCATCCGCGACGGCCGGCTGAAGGTCCTCTTCGGCCCCAAGCCGGCGATGCTGCGGCCCATCCACGTCGTCTATCCCAGCCGGTCGAACCTTCCCCCCAAGGTCCGGCTCTTCGTGGATGCCCTGGCCACGCTGGCCGAGCCGACGCCGTCGAAGCCCCGCGGCCGGAAGCGGAAGTAGGGCTCCCCCAGCTGGGAGTCCGGGAAGAGCCTCAGCATGGCCCTTCCGCCCTCGATGCGCGACCGCCACTGCGGGGCCCGGCAGCTGGAAGGCCTTGAGCAGCTTCTGGGCGAAGGACCATGCCTGCTGGATTTGTGCTTCATGCCGCGAGGAAGCAGGCGGGAGCGGATACGGCGCGTTCGCGGTGGGTGCATGGCACCGCCAGCGCGGAGCTGCGGCTGTTCCAAGGGTCCGTCTTCGGCTTGTTCTCGCCCGACACCTCGTGGCGCGTCAGCGGCTTCGCCGACGTGTCCCGCCTCTACTTCGGCTGGGGCTTCGGCGTGGGCACCTGGCACTAGCCCTCCGGCGGCTCGAGCGGCACCGCCGGTCCAATCCAGAGGATGTCCCGGAAGGACAGGAGCCGCTCGCGGTACGAGCCGATGGGGGCGCGCGGGTGGAGGAGGATTCCCTCGTCGGAGACCTCGAGCAGGGCCCCGAGGGCGTACCACGTCCCGTATTGCGTCTGGCGCAGCAGCACCCCCTTGCCGAGGTACGGCGTGAGGTTGGCGCGGTTGATGGCGGGGCCGTGCGTGAACACGGGCTCGGCCTTGTAGTGATTCAGGGGCCGGGTGGGGGCCTGGTATTGCTTCAGGAATCCCCACTTCCCGTGCCGGTCGTCCCGCGCCGCCAGCGTCTCGCCTTCGGGCACGGGGACGTGCCGCTCCTCGAACGCGGCCTCCGCCAGGGGCTCGACGGGCCAGGGGGATGCATCCTCCCAACGCGCATGCCGGGTCCCCTCGGCCCAGCGCCAGGGCCAGGCGTGGCGGCCCCCCACGGAGAACATCAGCCGGGGCTCGAGCTTCTCCCGCGAGCCCGGGGGACACACCACGGTGCCGTCCGGCTGCGCGCGCGTGAAGTCCCAGCCGCGCTCGGTCGGGATGAAGCGTGCGACTTCGTCCGGCCAGGGGTTCCAGTCGCTCGGGGGTGGCACGCGGCCCGGCTCCAACTCCAACGAGGAGCGGGAGCGCAGCTGTCCGGTGTTCACGTCCCAGAAGGCGATGTCATGGTGCCCCGTTCCCACGAGCGTGTCGTCCGCGCCCCAGGCCAGTCCGTCGATGCCGCTGGCGCCCTCGAGCCGCCGGAGCATCTTGGCCGAGGACCCCACCTTCCACAGCTCGACCGTTCCTCCCTCATCACGCAGCAGGCATGCGCCCATGGAGCCATCCGGCGACCAGGCCCAGCGGCCCAGGTCGCCGCTCCTGGAAGCCGGCCCGAACGAACGGCGCTTCAGGTTCACCTGACACAGGCGCTTGCCGCCCTCGAAGATGAGGACCTGGGGGAACTCGTAGTTGTTGATGAGCACCGCCAGACGCCGGCCGTCGCGGGACCAGACATATCCCTCGATCGCGTGAACGCGCAGCTCGGCGTCCCTGCTCAGGTCGGACACCGCGCGGCCGGTGTGTCCGTTGGCGAGCCGGGGCTGCTCCTCCCCGTAGGCCAGGCGCGCACCGTCTGGAGAGAACGCCAGCGGCAGGGTCAGGTCATCGAAGCGGTACTCGAGGTCGCCGCTCCGCACGTCGATGGCGGAGGCGGACGGGTGGGGTTCCTGTGCCGCGCTGGCGTTCGGTTCGAGCACGAACTCGTCTTTGCAATAGCCCTGGATGCGTGAGCCATCCGGGCTCCACCGCACCCAGGTATGCGGGCGCGACTTCGAAGGCTGTCCGTCCAGCCGGGCCGGGCACCAGCGAAGCCCTTCACTGTCCTCGTTGACCCGGGCCCCATCCCTGAACGGGGCGATGCAGCCCAGCGCGCCGTCCGGCCCGGGGGTGGAGATGAACAGCTGGGTTTCATCCGGAGACCAGCACCACGCGGGCAGGTGCCCCTTGTTCGCCACGTGTGCGGGATTGATCACGGACCACGCGGGCGGCGAGCCCCAGCGCCGGGTGACGTCCGCGGTGAAGGAAGGCAGCGCTCCTGCGAAGGCCCGCATCACGCCGATGACGGCCTGGTCCAGGATGACGCCGAGCCACGCCCCCGACGGCGACCACTGGAGGCAGGAGGGCTCCCGCGTCGAGCCGACCAGCGTCGTCTCGAACCCGACGGTGTCGACCACGCGCCCCGTCGCCAGCTCCCAGATGCGCACGTCTCCCCCGTGCGATTCGTCCAGGCGGTTGCTCGCGATGGCGAGATGGCGGCCATCCGGGCTGAGCGCGAAGCAGCGCTGCATGCCGATGTAGCGCGGCGTCTCCACGAGCCGTGCCCCCGCGGCCAGCACCTTGTCGGAGAAGCGCCGGTGGACCTCCGTGAGGCCGCGCTCGCGCTCCAACCGGAGGAGCCGTTCACGCAGCGGCGGAAGGTCCCGGCCGGGCTCGAAGTTTTCGAAGTCGGCCTGTTCCAACAGCGCTTCGAGCTCCGCGTCGGAGCATTGGGCCAGCTGGGTGAGGTTCGCGAAGGGTCCTGGCATATGACGGAAATGACTCCTTCGCCCGATGATACCGCACGTTGCTCATGGGCGGATGAGCGCTCCTGGCGGCAGGCCGACGCGCAGCAGCGTGCACTCGACGTGCTGGAAGCCCAGCGCCAGCGCACGCGCGGCGGCCCGGGTGTTGCGGACCTCGAAGGTGCCCTGCTCCTTCCCCGCCTCGAAGATGGCCGTCAGCAGCGCGACCTCGCGAGCCCAGGGCGTGACGCGCAGCTGCTGGACCATCCGCTCCGCCATTCCCTGGCGCACCTCGATGAAGGTCCGCATCTTCTCCGCGGGCCTCCACGCCGCGCCCACGGCCGCCTCCAGCTTCTCGCAGGCCTCATCACAGACGTCGTCCACCACCGCGTCGAAGCCGTGGCGCAGGCGTTGCGGCTGCGCATCACCGCCTGCTCCGCCTCCTTGCGGTCCAGCGCCAATGCACGCAGGACGGCGCGGAAAGTGCCGTCCTTCACCAAGCCCTGGAACCAGCGGTGGACCGTCTTGTAGAGCGGGTACTTCTCCCGCGCCAGTTCGCTCTACTGCGCGCCGATCCGCAGAATCCACAGGATGCCGTCCCACAGCAGATGCATTCCCCCAAGCAGAAGAGAAGGAGGCGAGCGTAACGCTCGGAAGGCGGCGGGCTTGCGCGCACGTGAAGCAAGCCGGAGGGTGGGCGCCATTCTGGAGCACCTGAGATTGGCCATGGCAGGTGCGAGCCTGGCCCCACCAGCGATCATGTCCAAGATCCTCTCAGGCACTCCACTCGCTCATGTGCACGCCGAGCTCGGAAGCAGGGTCGCCAGAATTGTGCCGCTGATGCCGACAGCCCAGCCATGGCTGAGGTCGGGGAAGGAGACCCCCAAGAGGGGGTTCTGGTTGGAGGCCAGGACTTCCCAGGTATCGCCGCCAGAAGCAGTGGACAGGAAGATGCCGTTCTCGCCAACTGCCCACCCGTGGAGGGTATCGGCGAACGTCACTCGCATGAGCCGCTCCGCCCCCATGTCCCTGTGCTGCCAGGTACTGCCGCCATCATGGGTGACTACGATCGTGCCATGGTCGCCGACGGCACAGCCGTGGGTGCCGTCCGGGAAGGCAACGCCCCAGAGGTTTTCGCAGAAGCCGTTACCGGTCTGCCGCTCCCAATATTCGCCGCCGTCGGCGGTGTGGATGATGATGCCGCCGGTGCCGTCAGGGCTCCCAGCACCGACGACCCAACCGTTCGATGTATCGGGGAAGGCGCCCCCCCGAAAGCCGTCAGAGAAGTTCGCTGCCTCCAACGCCTGGCGCTCCCAGTTTCGGCCGCCATCGGCCGTGTGAACGATGACGCCCCCGTCGAATTCTGCGCCTACGGCCCAACCGTTGGTGCAATCAGGGAAGGCGACGGCGCCGAGCAGAGCTTTGACATCTTCGATACTGGAGAGTTGAGGACCCCACGTCCGACCGCCGTTGTCGGTGGCAACGATGGTGGGCGGGTTCCCGCCGACCGCCCAACCATGGAGGGTGTCAGGGAAGACGATATCCCGGAGCGTTGCCGTGGTCATGGTCTTGGTATTGGGAATCTCAGTCCAGGTGGCGCCCCCGTTCTCGGTGGCCAGTATGACGCCCTCATCGGCGCTGATCCAGCCGTGGCAGATGTCAGGGAAAGAAACACCGTTCAGGGATGTCAGTATGGGCGAAACCAGGATGGCGATGGACATTGTCGTAGTTCCCCTCGCTTGAGTGCATTTGCGACAAAAGCGCCAGGTCTGTTGCGCGGTTGGCCTTTCAGGGAGTCGTGTGGCACCAGAAATTCGAATCCCGCAGGCCCATGGCCAGCACCTCCAGGACAGGCTCCCTTGATGGGCAATCCATCAAAAAAACATGGCACTACACTTATGACAGAATCTCCGACCCGCTTGCGGATCCGCCATCTCGTTGTCCTTCCGGAGCCAGTCCCCCGCGGCCACGCTCTGCATGCTCTTCCCGCCATGGAGTGGCCCCTCGGCGTTCGCGCGTCCTGATATGTGCAAGTGTGGAAACTGCAAGTGCTCAGGGCACCAGACACCACGCGCGCCCCTCGGTGGCATGCCGGGACAACGGGCCGGAGAATGAGTGAATGCGTCTTGTGAGCCGAAGGTGGCTCGCCGCGAGGTCCTCCGCTCGAAATCCACGGATAGCAGCATACCGGCGTGCGCCCGTCCCCCCATGCGCCGCTCCCCGCTGCAGCGGTCGCTGGCGAGAAGGAGGCACTATCGGCGGCAACCACCCACGAAAAGCGTCAGCGCCCCCCCGGGGCTCGATTGCGCCGGCCTCCTCAAACGCACCTTCAGAGTGGACGTCTTCTCCTCTCCCAAGTGCGCAGGCAGGCGACGGTGCTGGCCTACCTTACCGAGGGCGCCCTCCCCCACCGAATCCGCCACGCGCACCGTAGATGTCCGCGGCCCCCGAGCGGCCGTCGGCCCAGACCACCTGGAAGCGGCGCCCGGTCCACACCACGTCCGGAGTCACCTGCGCGCCAGCGGCCTCGGAGATGGGGAAGCCATCCCCGTCGAGGACGCTGCCGGCCTCCGTCACCCGATTGCCGTAGGTGTCCTCGCGTCCGGCGCCTCCGCCGCGCTCGTCGCTCCAGTCGAAGGCCTCCGGCGAGTTGAAGGCGCTGGCGTCCGGGCCGACGACGGTGCCGCCCGGCGTCACGCGCACGCCGTTCACGCCGTCCAGATGACGAAGAAGTGGGTGCCATTGAAAGCGATGTCCATCCTCCGGATGGATGTGTCACCGGGATTCAGGGGCGTGCCCCCCGGCTTGGGCATGGTGCCGTCCCGAGCCACGGGCGAGCCGTAAGCCCGCCTGTCCGGACTTCACTCCAGACGACGAAGTACCGCGTGTTCCCATAGGCCACCGCCGGGCCGTACTGAGCGACGTACGCCGGGATGCCCACCCGCTGCTGGGAGGTCCGCGTGCTCACATCTGTACTGCACCGGATTCTTGAGACACCAAGCGGGTCGTAGCCAGGCCGCTGCTCCGACAAACACCCCTCCCAATCTCTCTCAAGAAACATCAGCAGAACCAGCAACCTGGCGACAAGTCGCGACTATCCGGACGCTCGAATCGTTGGCGGGACTTGAACAGCAACACGTTCCCGTCTTCCGATCTGGTTCGGATGGCGGCGACCTGGCATCACACTCGTCGGCACGTAACAGACGCGTGCGGATCCACGTTGCAGCTTGAAGCAACCCTGCTGCCCAAAGGCCGAATCCTTCCTGGCTCTTGGTCCGACTCCTGCTGCCGGGAGAACGGTTCTCTGCCGCCAAGAGCTTGCCGACACGACCACGGTCGCGCCGAGATCGCATGGGCACGCTCCCGCCAAAGGCAGAATAGGGCTTGCCGGCCCTTGTCCGCGCTCCGAGACGGGTCCAAGTTTGGTTAGAGCGAAAGGGAAACCAGGCCAATGCCGGAGTGCGGCAGCACGGAGGTGCCTCATGAGTGACAGGCCCACTCATAAACGCGGGCCGACGCCCGCCTTCATCGTCGCGCGTGCGCTCGTGGCCGCGGGGGTGGCCGGCTATCTCCTGGGGTCGCGCTTCGGCAGGCGGAGTGCCGTCGCGCCGTCACCGCTCACGCCCACGCCGCCTGCGTTCGATCCGGCAATGATCCGGCGCGCCCCCCCAGCCCCGCTGGATGCGCACTCAATCGACGCCTTCGTGTGCTGGGTGGCGGGCACGCCCGTCTCGGACACGCAGTCCGTACGTGATGCGGTGGCCGCCGCGCGCGCTGACGACGATGCGGCTCGTGCACTGATCGCGAGCCTCTTCGAACTGCCGGTGCGCGACCTCGGACGCCATCAAGTGCTTCTCTCGATCATCGGAGAGATGCGTCGGCCCGAGTTCGCCGAGCCGCTGGTGCGGTTCATCGGGCTGCCGCCCTACAGCATGGTGCGCGGCGCGTCCGGCGGCCCTGCGTACGACTCATGCATCTCCTACCTCGACGCGGCGGAGGTGCTGCAGGCCCGAGCGGTCGAAATGCTCGCCCACCTGGTCACCGCCGAGGCATTGCAGGCCGTGCTGAGCTTCGGGTCGAATCACGAGTCGCGAGCCGTGCGGCTGGCCGCGCTGGACGCCTACACCTTCAACTCCGACGACAGTCCCGAGGCGCTCGCGCGCGCACGCGCGGCGGCTCGCCCCGACGAGGCCAGGCTCGTCGGCTTGCCACGCCGCACGCGCGACAGCCACCCCTCCGATTTCGATGCGCAGGTGGCCGCCTTCTACGAACGCCATCCCGAGGAGCGGCCGCCGGCGCCGCACGCCCCATTTAGGCGGTCCGACGTGTGCCGGCCCGCACTGCGCCGACCCCGTTGAGGAGCCACCATGCTCGACAAGCCTCCTTCATTTCCCGTGCACTGTACGGTCGGAGCCAACGTGGAAGAGTCGACGGTCAGTAGCTTGTATGGCGGCTGCTGGCGCGACCTCTATATGTGGGTGTGGCAGGCCTACGACCTCACCGACTCCTCCTGGTATTCGGCGGGCCTCAGCGACGCGTGCAACAGCAGTCTGCCGTTCGCGAAGGTCGTGAACGCCGCGTTCCTCATCAACTACGCGCTGTCGGACAACGACGCGCTGCAGTGGCACTCGACCGAGGACTACCGAAGCTCGTCGCGCGCAACGAGCAACCACTTCCATGGGCCCTTCTACACCCGGCTCGCTACGACGGACGGCGGAACGGCCGACGCGAGAGCTCAGACGCGCCGCTTCCTCGCGCGCGACCGTACCAACCTGTACTGCCGCCTCTTCAGCCTGGGCTCGACTTCGGATTCGGCGGGCAACCGGGCGTCGACGATGGTGCACGAGTCATGGCATCACTGGCAGTATGCCCATGGTTTCAACACCTCGCACCGCAAGATTGGCTCGCCGCCGCGGGACGCGGACTGGTACTACCCGCATCGGGTGAGTGATTTCGACTTCGGGCAGATGAACCGCTACGACACGAATCCGAGCCACCTGCTGTTTCACTCGCCCTACCAGATGACGGTCGAGTTCGATGCGGACCTGGCCGAACTGTCGCGAACCTGGGTGCCGCTGGTGGTCACGCAGGCGGCGCGCAACATCGGCAACGTGCGGCTCGCAAACCAATTCGCGAATGCGGTGGCCTATCGGATCGGCAATCCGCGGCCGTTCTGAAGCGCACCTGATCGACGAGCGGAGGCTGCCATGGCCGTGAGAGTGGGTATCGAATGGACCAACGTGTTTCACCAGAACGACCCGGAGTGTCAGCAGCCCGACCTGAACTATTCGGCCGACGTGGCCGAAGGCTTCCTGCTCGCGATGCGCTCCTTCGGCCACGACGACATCTTCGACTGGGGCAACGACAACGCATGGTCGTCGGACTTCGACCATCCGGACTTCGGCGGCGACTCATTGAACTGGAGCGACAACGTGCACTTCTGCTACTTCGCGGGGCACGGCGGCCAGTTCCGCTTCGAGGACAAGCTGGCCTTCAACATCGGGTTCTCGTCGCGCCACAACCCTCCGGATCTCGCGCCGTGCCGGTCCATGAGCCCGCAGTGGAAGCTTGGCGCGAGCCGCCTCAAGTGGTTCGCGCTTGATAGCTGCGACATTGTCACCGACACGGCGCCCTCGCATGTGGTGGAGGTGTGGGGCGGCCCGATGCAGCAAATGCACCTACTGCTCGGATTCATCCACGTGCAGCGGGTTGGGCCGGGCACGCGAAACCGCAGGATCGCCTTCGCCCTCGACATCTGCCAGGGCAAGCCAATCGCAAATGCCTGGCTCGATACCGGCTATGGTTGGGAGAACCCCAACGAGGATGCGTCGCGCCCGATTGCCATCGCTGCAGGCTCCACGCGCGACGAGGCGATCGCGCGGCGCGAAGGCGAAACGCTCGGCTGGTTGTGGTTCGACGTCCGCGCGACGAACTGGCTGGCGTGGAAATGGCGGGACTGACGACGGAGTAGACACCATGCCGACCTTCCAAATCCTGGCGAAGCCGCCTCAGGCGCCAGAGGACGGCGCGCGCATCTTCCGGCTGGCGCCGACGCGCGCGAGCCCGCGTGCAGTGCTGGGGCGCGCGCGCCGCTTCGGACTCGCGGGCCGGACGAAGAGCGGCACGCTGTGCCAGGACGCGCGCCAGACCCGCTACAGCGAAGGCTCGCTCGAGTTCGTGGTCTATCACGCGTCGGGAGGCATCCGCTTCCACGACAACGCGCGCTGGCAGGTCGACGACGGCAGTTCGCGTGTCGAGTTCGACGACGCGACGGCGATCCGCATGGCCGAGCGGTTCATCGAGGCTCATGACGTGGTGCCGCTGGCGGAGTGCAAGCTATTGCGCGTGACGCGGCTGAACGTCGGTGTCGCCGACCGGCGTAGCGGGCTGGGCGAGCACCGGGTCATCGACGTCGGGGTGGCGTTCACGCGCGTCGTTGACGGCCTGCCCGTCGAGGGGCCGGGCGGCAAGGTCATGGTCTACATCGACCACGAGGGCAACCTGACTGGCATTGATCGCCTCTGGCGCGATCTCCGTGACGACGCGGCCGAGCGTGTTGCCTTGCGCCCGGCGGAAGCGGTCCAGCGTGAGGCGATGCGCGAGTGGGAGGGCCCGGGCAGCGGCGTGATGACCATCGACGACATCCGCCTTGGCTATTACGAGCATGGATGGGACACGGCCCAGCGCTACCTGCAGCCAGCCTGGGTCATTGGGATGTCGGTCAACGCGACCGAAGGCGTTTTCGCGGGCCGCACCGCCATGCGGACCGACTATTGGGGCGCCGCGGCCGTGAAATCGCCGGAGCGGCTCATACCGCAGCGCGAGCCGCTCCGGCGGCAGCCGCCGCGGGAAGGTTACGGAGCGTAAGAAGGACGAGGGCCCTGCTGCGTGCGCGCACGGGGGTTGGTAGCCGCCAGGAGGGCCGCGGAAGACGGAGCTGGGGTGGCGCCGACAGGGGAACCCCCTCCGGCGAAGCCCACCGACGGCCTCGTCTCACGGGGTGAGCGAGTGCGCGGGCCGCAACAACGCGTAAACGCCTGTTCGAGGCCCCGTCAACCATGTCGATCAGCGGCCCGGCCTGCCCCCTCATGCCTGCTCGCTCAATTCCGAGACCGGCTCGAGTACCAGGGCAACGTCACCAGGATGGGCCCGGTGCTGTTCGCCGCCTCGCCATTGCCCAGTTGGCCCGCGGCATTGCCACCCCAGGCATAGACGATGCCAGTGCTCGCCACGGCCAGTGTGTGGTCGTGGCCCGCCGCGATGGCGAGGGAATTGCGGAACGTGAGGCTCTCTCCGCGCGACTGCTGCTCCTGTCCCTCGCCCAGTCCCAGCTGTCCGGAGGTGTTGTCGCCAAAGGTGACGAGCGAGCCGCCTTCGGTTGCCGCCAGCGAGTGGTATTCGCCCGCGGCGATGCGCTGGACGCCCGCCAGGCCGGACACCTGCACCGGGGACCGGCGGCTGGAGGCCGTCGCGTCGCCGAGCTGGCCGTCACCGTTCTACCCCCAAGCCCAGACCGTGCCGCCCTTGCGCAGAGCCAGCGAGAAATCACCCGCCGCGACAAAGGCGATGCTCTCCGTCAGCCCCACCACCCGCACCGGCCTGGACGGGGTGTCGGTCCCTCCGTTTCCAAGCAGGCCCCCGGAGTTGTCCCCCAGGCCCGGACGGTGCCATCCGTGAACAGGGCGAGGGAGTGGCCGCCTCCCGCCGCCACCGCGCGGACGCCGGTCAGTCCGGGCACCGGTTGGATCCAGCCGTCGACGCGGGGGGGTGAAGGAGCTCCACTCCAGCACCGTGCCGTCACGGCGGAGCATGACCGAGTGGTAGCGGCCTCCGGCGACGAGCGGTGCGTCCGGGCACGCGACGACGGAGAGCCCGAAGCTCCGGGTGATGGCGGGCGCCACGTCGTTGGTGATGGTCGCCGTCACCTTGACGCGCGTTCCCGCGGGCAGGCATTCGGGGCCGGTCCAGCGCACGTCGCTGGCCGTCGCGGTGCGCTGCGGCTGCGCCAGGCCCCCAGGCGGGCCTCCCAGCTGAACTTCAGGGTCCGCTGGGCGGCATCCTTCGCGGCGAAGTGGAACGCCACCGTCTCGTTGGCCATCAGGTTGACGGCGGACTGCGTGCTCTCGACGAGCGTGGGGGACTGCGGCTGGGGCGGCGGTGGCGGCTCCGGGTCGGAGCCACAGCCGGTGCCCCAAAGCATCAGCACCGCCAGCAATGCCAGTGGGCAACGGATACCAATCAGTCGGTTCATGAGGAGCCCCCTGGAGATGACAGGAAAGACGATTCATCTAGCATGGGCTGCATGCCCGTTCGCTCCCCCATCGCCAGCGTCTGCCTGGGCCTGGGCCTGTCACTGGCCGCGTGCAGGCGCCCCTCCCCCACACCGGAAGGCCCTTCCATGACCTGGGTGAGCATCCCCGCCACCGACGCGCGGGTGCGGTACGTGGGCCGGACGTATCGCTCCGACACGGGGGTCGTCTTCTCCCATCCGGGCGTGACGGTGCGCGCGCGCTTCTGGGGAGACGCCGTGCGGATGCGGCTCGATGACGCGGGCACGGGCGGCGACGTGGGGACCAACCACTTCGACGTGGTGGTGGACGGGGCCGCGCCCAAGCTGCTCGCGGTGCGGCCCGGCCAGGGCAGCTACCTGCTCGCCAGCGACCTCCCCGTGGGCCTGCACACGGTGGAGCTCTTCAAGCGCACCGAGTCCCTGGTGGGCGCCAGCACGCTCCTGGCGCTGGAGGTCCATGGCGAGTTCCGGGAGCCGCCCCCGCGGCACACGGGGCTCAAGCTGGAGTTCATCGGCGACTCCATCACCTGCGGCTACGGCACCGACGTCACCTTCATCCCGGAGACGTCCTCCTCCAAGGCGCCTGGCTTCACGTCGAAGCACCAGAATCCCAGACGCGGCCATGCCTGGCTCACGGCCCAACGCCTGGGCGCGGAGGCCGTGTTCGTCTGCTATTCGGGCCACGGCGTGTACCGCAACCTGGACCTGTCCACGTCCGGGTTGATTCCCGCCCTCTACGAGCGCGCCGTTCCGGACCACCCCGCCACCTGGGACTTCTCCAACGCTTCGCCGGATGTGATTGTCCTCAACGCCGGCACCAATGACACGTTCGCGGGCGCGGGCACCGCCGCGTTCCTCCCGGACGAGGCGGCCTTCAAGGCCGCCTACCGGACCTTCCTCGAACGGCTCCGCGCGCTGCATCCCCGCGCGCACATCGTCTGCACGCTGGGCAGCATGACGGATGGCTTCAAGCGGAAGGAACAGCAGGGCGTGGTGACGTCCGTGCACGTCGGCGATTGGATTTCCCAGCTCGTGGCGGAGCGCCAGCGCCTGGGCGACGCGCGGGTCCACCGCCACGTGATGGCCATGCAGAACCCCTTCGCTGACGGCGTCGGCGAGGACTGGCATCCCTCCGCCGCCACGCACCAGAAGATGGCGGAGTCGCTGAGCCGGTTCATCCAGGACGTCGTGCGCCCCTGAGCCAGGGCCCGCGAAACAAATCCCTCATCACGTTCTGACGGGCAGAGGCACGAGGGGGCCATCCCCTGGCGTGCCCGCCTGTGATTGCCGTACGCGCGGTGCGTGTCGAAGGTTGCGTGGAACGCGAGAAGGCCTTCAAGCACCACCGAGGCCGCCCCTCCCTCTTCACCGGGACAGGCAGGCTCCTCCTTCCCCAGGGCACGTATGAGTCCACTCTTCATCCTCTTCGCGGCCATGGCCCAGACACCCACGCCTCCTTCGGAAGCGGCGGATGCCTCCTCACCGGCGTCCGTCGCGTCAGCCACCGGGGAAGAGGACGAGGACGAAGGGCCCTGGACGGGGTCGGCGGGGCTCGGCGCCTCCATGTTCACCGGCAACGCCCGCGCCTTCACCATCACGGGCGATGCCATGGCGGAGTACGAGTCCCCGGTGTGGGCGCTCACCCTGGAGGCGGATGGCGCCTACGGCAACGCGGCCTCGGAGGACGAGGAGGAGCGGGAGGTCACGGCCCTGACGCTCGGCGGCTGGGCGCGCGGCGACTACCGCTTCACGCGCCTGCTCAGCGCCTACAGCTTCCTGGGCCTGGAGACGGACCACCCCGCCAGCCTGGAGCTGCGCACCGAGGTGGAGCTGGGAATCGGCCTCACGTTCCTGGAGCGGAAGAAGAAGAAGACGGAGAAGGAGCTCTTCCTGCGCACGTACCTGGGTGCGAGCTACGCGAAGGACCGCCGGTTCCAGTACACGCCCACGCGCGAGGACCTGCCGAACGTGACCCTGTGGTCGCCCGCGGTGGGCGTGGCGTTCCGCTACGACATCAACGAGCGGGTGCACCTGCGCGAGGACGCCCTGCTGCTTCCGGACATCTTCGGCGACACACGCGTCCTCCTGGACTCCACCACGAAGCTGTCCGTGCACATGACGGACCGCTTCGCGCTCACCACGTACTTCGAACTGCAACACGACAGCGTACCCGCGGCGGGCAAGGTCAAGACGGATACCTCGCTCTCGGTGGGGGGCGAGCTGGAGATCTGAGGGATTGGAAAGGAGCAGCACTCCCATGGCCAAAGCGGCTCATTTCGACGACGTCCAGGTCCCAGGCGAGACAAAGAACAAACAGCGCACGCCGCCGAAGAAGAAGGGCATGGAGCGGGTGCTCGACGCCATCGAGCGGGTGGGCAACAAGGTCCCCCACCCCGCGGTCATCTTCGTCGCGCTGATTGCCCTCGTGATGGTGCTCTCCCACCTCTTCTACTGGCTGGGCGCGAGCGTCACCTACGAGACCATCAACCCGGACACGCATCAGTTGGAGGAGACGACCACCGCCGCGAAGAGCCTGCTGACGGGCGAGGGCCTGCGCTTCATGTTCGCGGGCGTCGTGCAGCACTTCATGGACTTCAACGCGGTGGGCGTCATCATCGTCGCCATGCTGGGCGTGGGCGTCGCGGACGCGGCGGGCCTGGTGGGCGCGCTCATCCGCAAGCTGGTGGCGGTCGCTCCGGCCCGGCTCCTCACGTACATCCTGGTGTTCGTGGGCATCCTGTCCAGCATCGCCGCGGATGCCGGCTACCTGGTGCTGATTCCCCTGGCGGCGGCCGCCTACCTCACCGTGGGCAGGCATCCGCTCGCGGGCCTGGCGGCCTCCTTCGCCGGTGTCGCCGCGGTCTTCACCGTCAACATCCTGATCAAACCGCTGGACGGCATCCTGACGGAGATCACCAACGACGCCATCCACATCATGGCGCCGGACCGCTCCATCGACCTGACGGCGAACTTCTGGTTCTCCGTCGCGTCGGTGGTGATGCTGACCATCATCGTGTCGCTCATCAGCGACAAGCTCATCGAACCCCGGCTGGGTGAGTACCAGGGAGAGAAGCCGGCCACGGTGGGCGCGAAGCTGTCCCCGGAGGAGTCGCGGGGGCTGAAGTTCGCGTTCTGGGGGCTCGTGGGCGTGCTGGTGTTCTTCGGCCTGCTGGCGCTGCCCCCGGGGGCTCCGCTGCGCAATCCGGAGACGGGCGCGCTCATCGGGGACTCGCCGTTCATGAACGGCCTCATCGTCGCCATCACCGTGCTGTTCCTGGTGACCGGGGCCGCCTACGGCGTTGGCGCGGGGACGATGAAGAACAGCGTGGACGTCATCAAGGCCATGGAGAAGGCGGTCGCCGGGCTGGGCGGCCTCATCTTCCTCTTGTTCATCATCAGCCAGTTCATCGCCCTGTTCACCTACACGAACATGGCGACCATCGCGGCCGTGAAGGTGGGTGATGCCCTGGAGCACGCGGGCCTGGGCGCGCTGCCGCTGCTCGTCGGCTTCGTGCTGGTGGTCGCCGTCCTGGACCTCATCATGACGGGCGCCATTCCGAAGTGGGCCATCTTCGCGCCGGTGTTCGTGCCGCTCCTGATGCGGCTGAACGTGGAACCGGAGGCCGTGCTCGCCGCGTACCGCGTGGGCGACGGTCCGTTCAACGCCATCTCCCCGCTGAACGCCTACTTCGCGCTCATCGTCACCTTCGCCCAGAAGTACCAGAAGGACGCGGGCGTGGGGACCGTGGTGGCGTTGATGCTGCCGTACGTCATCGTGGTCTTCGCCGTGTGGATCGCCATGCTGGTAGCGTGGCAGGTGCTGGGGCTGCCCTGGGGGCTCGGGTAGACGGCTCGGGTAGACGGCTCGGGAGACACAACCATGTCGAGGGTCCACCTTCTGGCCACGGGCGGCACCATCGCGGGGAGGGCCGGCTCCGGCGTGGAGCCGGGCTACCGCGCGGGCGAGGTCGCCGTGGAGTCGCTCATCGACGCCGTCCCCGGACTGCGCGCCCTGGCCACGCTCAAGGGCGAGCAGGTGGCCCAGGTGGGCAGCCAGGACATGGACGACGGCCTCTGGCTGCGGCTGGCGGCCCGGGTGAACGCGCTCTTCGCGGGTGACGAAGCGGACGGCGTCGTCATCACGCACGGCACGGACACGGTGGAGGAGACCGGCTACTTCCTCCACCTGGTGGTGCGGAGCGCGCGGCCGGTGGTCCTCACCGGCGCCATGCGGCCCGCCACGTCGCTGAGCCCGGACGGACCGCTGAACCTCTACAACGCGGTCGCCGTCGCCGCCGACCCGGAGGCCCACGGCAGGGGCGCCATCGTCGTCCTCAACGACGACCTGCACTGCGCGCGCGACGTGACGAAGTCGAGCACCACGGACGTGCAGACCTTCATCTCACCGGGGCCGGGCCTGCTGGGCACCGCGCGGTACGGGCGCATCCGCTACTTCCGCCAGCCCACGCACCGGCACGCCGCCGCGTCCGGGTTCTCCGTGGACGGGCTCGAACGCCTGCCCCGGGTGGACATCCTCTATGCCCATGCCCACATGCCGCCGGACCTGGTGCGCGCCAGCGTCATGAACGGAGCGCGCGGCATCGTCGTGGCGGGGATGGGCAACGGCAACGTCTCCACGGAAGCCGCGGGCGCGCTCGCGGAAGCAGTGAAGGCGGGCGTCGTCGTCGTGCGCAGCACGCGGGTGGTGAGCGGCGACGTGGGCCGGAACATCGAAATGGATGACGACGCCCTGGGCTTCGTCGCCGCGGACCAGCTCAACCCGCAGAAGAGCCGCGTGCTCCTGCAGCTCTGTCTGGCGCGGGGAATGGAGCGCCTCGCGGTGCAGGAGGCGTTCTACCGTCACTAGGGAGCCCTGCCCTCAGCGCCGCGAGTCGCGCCGGGTCTGGGTCTGGCGGCCCCGTGTCGAGGCATGGACCTGACGCTTCAGGGCGGGAAAGCGCTCCTGCTTCAGCGCCCCGCCCCGCTTCTTGCGGGACGCCTGCTTCGAGGCGGGGGCCTTCGCGGTGCGGCCGGCGGCGCGCGTCCGGCGCGCGGGCTTGCGTCCTCCCGTGGCGGTGCGTGTCGTCCGCCGGGGGCCGCTCGGGCGGCTCGCGGCGCGGGCCCGGATCTGCTCCTTGCGCTCGAGCAGGGCGAGCCGCTTCTCGAAGCGCTCCAGGGTGAGGGCGAAGTACTCGACCTTGCGGAGGGTGTTGCGGTTGCCCTCGGCGCGGCGGGAGCGGGAGGGCACCTCCTTGCGGAGCGCCTCCCTGCGCTGCCGCTGCGCCTCGTCCTGGTACTTCTCCATCAGGCGGCGCGCTCTCAGGATGCGGCCGCGCAGCTCTCGTGGCGACAGCTCGGTCAGGTTGCGTGGAGCGCTGGACAGGACGAGCTGGGCTTCTCGCTCGGTGAGCAGTGACATCCGCTTCGACGGCAGTGTGCGCATGGGCTTCCCCCTTCATGATGGGATTGCGTGGCGGAACATCCACACCTTCCATCCGCCGGCAAACCGCTCCCGGAGGCAGGGGCGAGTGACCTTCTGGATGTTGCACCCTCCTGGCGCCGTGCCCAGTTCCTCCATCAGGAGGCTTCCATGTTGACCTCGTTTCATTCACGCGCGCAGGCCGAGTTCCATCCCGCTCCCTCCATCGAATCTCCGGAGGAGACGAAGCTCGCCGTAGCGGCCACCGTCCCCACCGACGCCGGTTGTGTCGGCACGTTCGTGGGAGCGGACGAAGAGGTGAAGGCCCCTGGCCTCGACCGCGCATTCCTGAAGGCGGCGGGCTTCGAGGGCAAGGCCGGTCAGACGCTGCTCATCCCCCGCTCGGGAGGCCCGCCCCTGGTCGCCGTCGGCCTGGGGGCGCGGGCGCAGCTGGATGCAGGCAAGCTCCGGGATGCCGCCGCCGCGTTCGCGCGGACCGTGGGCCACCAGAAGCACGTGGCGCTCCAGGTCCCGGACACCGGGAGCGTTCCGGCGGACCTCGCCGCGCAGGCCTTGACCGAAGGCGTCCTGCTCGCCCGCTACCGCTACCGGCCCTACAAGCGGCACTCGGAGCAGGAGCCGCCGCTCGAAAACCTGACGCTCGTCCCGGGTTCGAAGAACACCGGGGAGGTTGAGCAGGGCATGGTGCGCGGAGGCATCCACTCCCGCGCCACGGCGTTCGCGCGCGACCTCGCCAACTCCCCCGCCACCCTGCTGACCGCCGCACGGCTGGCGGAGGTGGCCGAGTCCCTGGCCAAACGCTGCGGCCTGGAGGTCGAGATCTTCGATGGCGAGGCCCTGGCCAGGCTCGGCTGCGGAGGCCTGCTGGGCGTCAACGCCGGCAGCGCGGAGCCGCCGCGGATGATCAAGCTGACGTACACGCCCCGGGGCAGCCGGGGCGAGGCCGTCCAGCCCCTGGGCCGTATCTCGCTGGTCGGCAAGGGCATCATGTTCGACTCGGGTGGCCTGGGCCTGAAGCCCAACGACCTGGTCCACGCCACCATGAAGGGCGACATGTCCGGCGCGGGCGCCATCCTCGCGGCGATGACGACGCTGAAGTCCCTGGGCTGCAGGACGGAGGTGACGGCGTACCTGATGTGCACCGACAACATGCCCTCCGGCACCGCCATGAGGCTGGGGGACGTGCTGACGGTCCGCGGCGGCAAGACGGTGGAGGTCATCAACACCGACGCTGAAGGGCGCCTGGTGATGTCGGACGCGCTCGTCCTGGCCACCGAGCAGTCGCCGAAGCCCGACGCCATCGTGGACATCGCCACGCTCACCGGGGCGTGTCAGCGCGCGCTGGGCGTGCTGAGCGCGGGGGTCATGGGCAACGACCCGTCCCTGGTGGAGCAGGTGAAGGCGTCAGGGGAGCGCACCGGAGACACCGTGTGGCAGCTCCCGCTGGACCGGCGCCTGCGGCAGGAGCTGGAGTCGGAGGTGGCGGACATGAAGAACGTGGGCGGCGACAACGCCGGAGCCATCACCGCCGGCCTCTTCCTGGAGGAGTTCGTGGCCGGGCTGCCCTGGGCGCACATCGACATGGCGGGCACCGCGCGGGCGGAGCGCGACAACGCGTGGCGCAGCAAGGGCGCCACGGGCTACGGCACGCGCCTGCTCATCGACTTCATCATGGGCTTCCAGCCCACCCGCGAAACCCGCCACTGAAAGCCGGCGCTTTCAGTCCGGCAGCCAGTCCGCGCGTCCCCGTTCGACGCGGGTCCGGCGCTCGCCCTGGAAGGAGGCCCGGACGCGCTCCGCCTGGGCGAGCAGGCGGTGGAAGCGGTCCTTCTCCGGAGAGCCCTGGACGTCCGCGAGCACGCGTGCAAGCAGCGCGTGTGCCGCGGCGCGGTCCTGCGCGTCGCGCGCGAGCAGGCCCACGGTGAGGGCAATCTGGAGCACCTCCTCCAGCACCTCCGGGTCGCCCCCCGCGTAATGGAGCGGGCCATCCACGGCGAGGAAGAGGTAGTCGCGCAGCCGCAGGGCCACCAGTGACACGCGCGCCCGGCCATCCGGGTCCACGACGTTCCAGTCCCCCAGGGGCAGGCCCGCGAGCCGGCGCATCACGGAGCGGATCTGATGGAGCGCCTGCCGCGCCGTGTACGGGTCGTTCGCGGACGAGGACAGGGCCCGGTTCGCGACGTCGACGAGGATGCGCAGCCCCAGCGCGGGGTCGCAGTCGGGCTCGCGCGCCGGCTGGATGCTCAGCGTGTCGGCGAGCTCGTGGAGCACGTGCGCGGCCACGGGTCCCCCTCCCTCCGCCACCACCCAGCCGATGACGTCCTCCTGGTCGATGTACTCGCCCACGGTGATGCAGATGCGGACCCGCACGCCCCACTGCCGGGCCAGCCGCGTGAGGTCCTGGAGGTCGACATCCGCGAGGTAGCCCGACGTCGCCGCCAGGAGCGAGGTGGCGTCCGCCGGCAACCGCAGCGCCACCGTGGGGTCCAGCGGAAGTTGCTTCAGACGGGCCTGGATGCGCCGCTCCGTGGCGGAGACAATCAGCTCCTGCACGAGTCCGAGCACGCGCTCCACCCGCAGGAAGCGGAAGGTGCGGACCAGGAAGAGGATGAGCAGGCAGAGCGCCACCAGCACCAGGAAGATGGCCACGGACAGCACGGGCCGGGGCCTGACGCCGTGGTCCTCGATGATGCCCAGCTCCCGGATGGCCGCGAGGATGAAGCTGCTGGAGAGGGCGAAGAACGGCAGGGCCCGGCGCAGCGGCGCGTTCTTCAGGTAGATGGGGACCAGCCGGGGTGAGTACTGGTTCGCGGCGGATTGGATGACCGGCGTGTTCAGGGACAGCACGATGGTGAGCACGGTGATTTGGAGCCCGAGCAGCGTCCCCAGCGCGCCCCGGGTGTCGTCCAGGTCGCCCGGCCACGCATGCCCGAGCACGCCCCAGGCGGCGTCCGTCTGCACGCGGGCGAGCGCGATGCCCGACACCACGCCCACGGCGATGATGCCGCCCAAAATCAGCCAGTAGGGCTCGCGGAGGAACCTGCGCAGGCGGCGGATGAACATGCGGACCTCGCGAGGAAGGAGCCCCCTAGTGCGTGCCCTCTTCGTCCCGGACCTCCACCGCCTGGCCCCGGGTCAACCGCTCCGGAGAGAGCAGCTCGTCCAGCTGCTCCCGCGTCAGGAGCCCGGCGGACACCACCAGGTCCGCGATGCTGGCGTTCGTGGCCAGCGCCTCCCTCGCCAGCCGAGCCGCGGGCGCGTAGCCGATGTGCGGCATGAGGGCGGTGATGACGCCCACGAAGGACTCGACCTGGCGCGCGAGCCGCTCCTTGTTGGCGGTGATGCCCCTCACGCAGTTCACGCGCAGGGTCGCCATGGCGGCGGTCATATACTTGAGGTTTTCGAACAGCACGTGGGCCATGACCGGCCCGAAGGCGTTGAGCTGGAGCTGCCCCGCCTCGGCGGCCATGGTGAGCGTGACGTCTCCTCCGGCGACCACGAACGCCACTTCGTTCACGACCTCCGGAATGACCGGGTTCACCTTGCCCGGCATGATGCTGGAGCCCGCCTGCATGGGCGGGAGGTTGATTTCGTTGAAGCCCGCCTGGGGGCCGGAGCCGAGCAGCCGCAGGTCGTTGCAGATCTTCGACAGCTTCATCGCGGTGCGCTTGAGGGTGCCGGACACCTCCATGAAGACGCCCACGTCGGTGGTCGCCTCAATCAGGTCCGGCGCGGTGACGAGGGGGCGCCCGGTGATGTCCGCCAGGTGCGCTCGCGCGGCCTCCGCGAAGCGTGGGTCCGCGGCGATGCCCGTTCCAATCGCCGTCGCCCCCAGGTTGATCTCCCCCAGGTGGCGTGCGACGTCCCTCAGGCTCGCGTGTTCCTCGGACAGCGTGACGGCGAAGCCTTCGAACTCCTGCTGGAGCGTCATGGGCACGGCGTCCTGGAGCTGCGTCCGTCCAATCTTCACGATGCCCGCGAACTCCTGCCCCTTGTCGCGGAACGCCTGCTCCAGGAGCAGCAGCTCCGTCAGCAGCCGCTCGAGGGACAGCATCAACCCGACCTTGAGCGCCGTCGGGTAGGTGTCGTTCGTGCTCTGGCTCCGGTTCACGTGGTCATTCGGGTCCAGGTGCTGGTAGTGGCCCTTGGGGTGGCCGGCCAGCTCCAGGCCGCGGTTGGCGATGACCTCGTTGAAGTTCATGTTCGTGGAGGTGCCGGCCCCGCCCTGCATGACGTCCACGACGAACTGGTCGTGCAGCCTGCCGGCCTTGATGTCCTCGCAGGCCCGGTCGATGAGCGAGGCCCGCGTCGCATCCAGCACGCCCAGCTCCGCGTTCGCCCGGGCCGCGGCCTGCTTCACGCAGGCGTAGCCGAAGAGCAGGTCCGGATAGACGGAGATGGGGCGCCCGCTGATGGCGAAGTTGTCCAGCGCCCGGCTGACGTTGATGCCCCAGTAGGCCCCCGCCGGGAGCTGCCGGGAGCCCAGGCCGTCGGTCTCCGTCCGGGGCGATGCGCCGTCCGGCGTCAGCGTGTGGATGCTCTTCTGGAACGTCTCTTCCGCGCGTGGGTCGGCCATCGCGGGCAACGTAGGGACGCGGGAGGCCCGGTGGGACGTGCCCTCCAGGGAAGGGGGCTGTCCACCGGGCGTCCCTGGGTCGCCTACGTCACTGCACGACGGGCGCGCACTTCGCCGGGCCGAGCGTGGCCTGGAAGTAATGCGCGTAGAGGTCCGGCGTGAGCGTGAAGTTGCAGGTGTTCACCGCGTCCGGCGACAGGTTCTGGTGCTCCTGCATGTAGCGCGCGACGTAGTCCCGCACCCCGTCCGCGGAGGACCACAGCATGCGGCCTTCCTTGAACATGCTGTACCCGCCGCCGCCACCGCCGCGGTAGTTGTTGACGGCGATGCGGAAGAGCTGCTCGTCCTTCACGTCCTCGCCCTTGAAGCGCAGGTGCGTGAGCCGCGAGCCCGCGGGCTTCGTCAGGTCGTAGCCATATTCGATGTGCGAGTAGAGGTCCCAGTTGTAGTCCGCGACCACGGGCGTGGTGGCCTTCGCGTCCGCGGGCTTCGCGGGCAGGTTCGCCGCGTCCAGCTGCTTGAAGTACAGCGTGTTCATCTCCAGCGCGCGCCGGAGGATGGAGCCGTTGATCTCCATCACGTACAGCGTGTTGTCGTAGATGTAGACGCTGTAGGCGTCCCGCAGGGTGACGTCCCCCTGCGGCAGCGCGACGTCATTGGAGAACAGGGCGGTCGCGGACAGGTCCACGGGGAAGCCGGCCTCCTTCGCGGCCTCCTCCTGCACGATGTTGAGCAGGTCCGCCAGCGCGCTGTCCACGTAGCGGCCGGGGAAGCCGCCCGTGAAGGCCGCGGTGGTGCTGCCAATCTTCTGGTTCACGTAGTCCACCGTGGTGTCGTGGGCGGCCTGGGTGAGCTGCTTGACGTTGGCGTCCTCCGCCACCGTCTCGTCCACCGCGTGGAGCTGCGAGTCGTGCGCGTCCACGCCCCAGCGCTCCCCGTTCCAGGTGACGTTGAGCTGCACGTGGGCCAGGTGGCTGCCCCAGCGGTTGGGCTGCGTGAGGAGGACCTCGCGGCCATCCTGCTGCTTCAGCAGCATCTTCGGGATGGGCTGGTGGGTGTGGCCGGTGAGGAGCACGTCCACGTCCGCCACCTGCTGGGCAATCTGCACGGCCTGGTTCTCAGCGGTGAGGTTGCCGCGGTCGGACCACTTCGTGTCGTCCGCGTAGTCCGCGAGCCACGACTCGGGGCTGGTCGCGCTGCCCGTCGGCTGCTTGTCCGGGCCGCCGTGGATGGCCACCAGCACCACGTCCGCGCCAGCCGCCTTCATCTTCGGCACGTACGTCTTCGCGATCTCCAGCGGCTCATCGAAGCGCAGCCCGGTGATGTTGTCCTTGCGCTCCCACGTCGCCACGCCCGGGGTCACCAGGCCGAGGATGCCGACCTTCACGTCGCACACCGTGGTCATCACGTACGGGGTGAAGGCCTCGGAGCCGTCCGAGCTCTTGCGCACGTTGGCGCCCAGGAGGGGGAAGTTCGCCTCGCCCTTGAACTTGTTGAGGACGTCCTGGCCGTAGTTGAACTCGTGGTTGCCCATGGCCATGGCGGCGTAGCCCAGCTCGTTCATGGCGGTGGCCATGGGGTGCTTGGACGCGTTGTCCACCTGGGCGTAGTAGGTGCCGAGCGGCGAGCCCTGGATGGTGTCACCCGTGTCCACGAGCAGCGTGCAGTCCGGGTTCTTCGCGCGCTCCTGCTTGATGAGCGTGGCCACCTTGGAGAGGCCGCGCTTCGCGTCCGGCTTCCCGCTGAAGTAGTCCCACGGGAAGATGTTGGTGTGCAGGTCGCTGGTCTGCAGCACGGTCAGCTTTCGCGGCGACCGGTCCACCGGAGTCGGGTCGACGGGGGGATCATCGTTGGAATCACAGGCGGTCATCAGCGAGCTGGCGCCCACGAGACAGAAAGTGCCGGTGCGCAGCGCGCGCATCAGGAAGGAGGAGCGGTTCAAGAGGCCTCGACCTTGTGTCATGCCGGAAGGGAATCCTCCGGAGGGGCGCGCACACTACAAGACCTCTCTGACGTTCCGCGAATGGGGGGCTCACTCCCCGGACGCCGGCTCCAGGTTGGCCACCACGCGGCGCAGGAGCGACATGAACGTGGCTCGCTCTTTTTCGCTGAAGCCCGCGGTGGCCTGCTCCGCGACGTCCTCCAGCTGCTCCTTCGCCTGGGGCAGGCGCTCCCGGGCCTTGGCCGAGAGCGAGATTTGACTGGCGCGCTTGTCGTCCGGGTGGGGATGGCGCGCGATGAGCCCGTCGCGCTCCATGCGCGTGAGGAGCGCGGCCATGGTGGGCTGCTCGACGTGGGCGTACTCCGCGAGCTGCTTCTGGAGGAGTGGCCCGTGCTCCTCCAGCGCGATGACCACCGGCAGGTAGGCCATCCCGAACTCGAGCGGCCGCAGCCGCTGCTCGAAGTGGCGCATCAGCAGCCGGGACGCATGGTTGATCCAGAAGGTCGGTACGGCTTCCGGGTCCCAGCGCGGGGCGGACTTCGCGCTCATTGGAGGTTGCCCGAGGAGTCCTCCGACTCCTCCTCGGCCGTCGGGTAGGCGGAGACGGCCAGGGCGATTCCCTGGTCCGCGAACCACCGGACGTCCTCCGGCGGGAAGTGGATGGAGCTGGCGAAGTGCCGCGCGGTGCCGACGAACAGCCCGAAGTCCACGACGCAGGGCACGGCCTGCTGGCGCAGCTCCGTCAGCAGGGGGGCCAGCACCTCCAGCTGCCTGCGGGCGGCGGCGACGGGGCCGTGCAGCGTGCCCTCGCCGTCCTCCACCAGGGTGAGGTTGAAGCCAGAGGTCGAGTGCCTTCCCTGGCGCTGGTGCTGCTCTCCCTGGAGCCAGACGGCATCCGGGTGGCACTCCGGGAAGCGGTCCAGGACGGACGCCACATCGAACTCCGGGGCCTGGGCCCGTAGGACCGCCACCGTCATGACACCGCTCCGTTCCCCTGCTTCGACACGTCCATGGCCCCATCCTCGACTGGAGCGGGCATTTTCGCGAGTCCGTCAGGTGAGGTGTGTTGGATCGTCCAGGGGGTCGCGGACGCTCCGGCGTCCCGACCGCGGCTGCTGACCCGAGGTCTCGAACCCATCGCTCACGTCCCCCGGGCTGAAATCCGCCCGGGTCAGATTCCGAGAAGGTCATGCAGCCGAAACTGAACCGGCTCCTGCGGGCACTTGCCCGCGAGGGGCTCGACGTTGCCTACGACGGTCGTGTCTACACGGTCCGCCTCCAGGCGGATCCCCATGCTCCCCCCGCCGAAGTCCTCCTTCCGCCGGACCTGCCGGTGGAGGGCAAGGCGCTCCAGCAGCTCGCGGCGCTCGCCGCGCTCCATCACCCCGACGGCGGCCGCGTGAAGCAGGTGCGCGCGACGCCGGACTTCCACCCGGGTGACTCCGGGGTGGCCATCGGGTCGGTGGTCCACACGGAGGGCCTGGTGGTCCCCGGCGCCGTGGGCACGGACATCAACTGCGGCATGCGCCTGCACGTCGCGGACATCCCCGTGGACGCCTTCCTCGCCCGCCGCGACGCCTTCGTCGAGCGGATGAAGGGGCACTACTTCTTCGGCACGCGGGACGTCGCCCAGGGCTCGCGCGCCCTGGAGGCGCTGCTGCGGGACGGCCTGCCCGGCTGGCTCCTGGAGACGGAAGACCAGCCCCTGGGCATGGCGGCCCGGGTGGACCTGGGTCAGCTCCACCGCGAGTCCGGCCGCGTCCATCTGGGCGGGGCGCTGGAGGGGGACCCGGCGTGGGCGCCCACCGGGCTGCGGCGGGAGGGCGTGGTGCGCGACCCCGGCCTGGCCACCATTGGCGGGGGCAACCACTTCGTGGAGGTGCAGCGGGTGGAGGCCGTGGTGGACCGGGCGCGGGCGTGGGCCTGGGGCGTGCGGGAGGGGCAGCTCGCGTTCATGGTGCACTCCGGTTCGCGGGACATGGGCAAGCACGTGGGGCGCACCTGGCAGGAGCGGGCGCGCGCCGCGTGGCCCATGGGGGCTTCGCACCCGGCGAGCGGCATCTTCCCGCTCGCGGACCCGGCGAAGGTGCGTGAGTACCTGAAGGCGGAGGCCACGGCCGCCAACTACGCCTTCCTCAACCGGCTGCTGCTCGCGGAGCTGGTGCGGCAGACGCTGCGGGAGCTGTTCGGGGACGTGGAGGCGCCGCTCGTCTACGACGTGCCCCACAACATCACCCTGCCGTGGGAGGGCGGCTGGCTGGCGCGCAAGGGGGCCTGCCCGGCCGAGGAGGACCAGCCGGTCATCATCCCCGGCTCCATGGGCGCCACGTCCTACCTGATGCGGGGCCTGGGCAACGCGAAGGCCCTGGCGTCGGCCTCGCATGGGGCGGGGCGGGCGCACTCGCGCTTCTCCATGTCACGGGGTGGCGCGAAGCACCGGGAGGAGGACCTGGGGCTGACGGGGGTGGACTGCATCGCGATGCGGGCCGAGCGCCGCATCGAGGAGGCCCCCGCAGCCTACAAGCCCATTGGCCCGGTGGTGGCCTCCCAGGTGGACGCCGACATCGTCCGGGAGGTGGCCCGGCTGCGGCCACTGATGACGTTCAAGGCGTGATTGGAATGCGAATCACCGGAAAGCATCCACGATGAACGCGGCCGCGACGGAGCCATCCAGGAGCGCGGTTCCAGGCTTGGATTCGGGCAGCTTCCGCATCTGATCATGGCCGAGCCGCGCTACCGCGCAGATGGGAACTTTTTCTCCGTGCGGCGCCTGCGCCTCGTAGTACCGGATGACAACTTGAGGGCCGCTCGTCCAGACCTGCCCATACAGGCGGCTCGTCGCACCGAGCGGGCCGAACTCCTCTCGCATGACGCTCTCAATGGGGCCGTCGTAGAGCGTGATGCGCCGGCTCTCGGTCTGGTTCGCGTCGAGATCCACCAAAACGCTGTCCCCAACGCGCAGCCCCATGTAGCGAATCGCCTTCTTGGACTCTTCCGGGCACTCCTGCGGACGCGGACTCCCGTCGGGGCGCAACGCCACACCGCTTCCAGTGCAGCCAAGCGACGCAGCGAGCAGGACGGTCGAGCTGAACAGGAGGGCTCTAGGGGTCTGCATGAACGGCCCTTCTACTTCTGAACGATGGTGCGTTCCAGCTTCACGACCACCTGGAGGAGACCGTCTCCTCGGAAGATCTGGAGCGCAAGGTCCGTAAACTGACCGTCGTCCGTCAGGAAGGCGCTCCTGTCCACAACGACTGCGATCCGCCCCGTCTCTCCCGGAACGATCGTGGCCCGGTCCATGCGAAGCGCGAAGGGGCGAGCCGTGTAGTGGGTGAAGTCACGGGTCAGATAAGCACCGTCAAACTTCCATGGACCACCGTGGTAGGTGTTCTGCAAGGTGACGAGCGCCGCCGCTTTGCCGGGGCCTTCGAAGACTTCGACGACCATGTCCATGTCCTCGTTCCTCGGCCGGTAGACGAACCTGCGGCGAAAGGGCGTCTTCTTCCGTTGTCCGTTCACGAGAAGCGTCGCGTAGGCGTGATCAACGGAGTTCTCTTCCTTGCGGTAGCGCTCATTCTCCTCAGCGAGCGTGTCGTTCTGCTTGAGCGCCTCCATCAGCGCCGCGTGCATGGACGCATGACTCTCCCGGCTCTTGAAAACATCCACTTGCTGGTCGGGGTTCGGCGACCTCCCGTCCCTCCTGCTCCAGGGAGGCTTCACCAGGAACGGGATTTCAGTCCCATCCGCCAGCGTTACGACCAGAGGGATGCCTTCGTCCCTGTTGAGGTCTTGGATGGGCTCAAGAATCACCTTGTTCCGGACCACGGCCAACGGCTCGAGTCGGCCCTCCCAACCGATCATCCTCGTCGTGCTCGCGTCTACAAGCTGCTCGAACCGCAGTGTCGTGACGACCCGCCCCCTCACATAGATTGAGTGAGTGCCATCGTTCGGGTGCTCGGAGAGCAGGAGGGAGCGCACCTTCGGCTCATCGCGCACTTCACGGGCTTGTACGGCGGATGACGCCATGAGGATGGCCATCAAGCCACACCTGAAAACCTGGAGAGCGCGCATGATCCTTCCAACCTATCAAGGTGGGTCCGAGCGCGGCAACCCAAACGCCTCGCCCGTAGGCTGCCGAGCATTGCCCTGTTCGAACGGCTCAAACATCGCCGGGCCCGAGACACCGGTTCCAGCGAAGTGCCATGGACTGTCACGATGGACAGCCCACCCCGCCCGGAGGCCACTTCGACCCACGCACGGCGCGTCTGGCGTCTGGGACATGCCTTCTGTTCGCGGAGACCGGCACTCCTTGCACCGTCTCTCCACCACGAAGAGGCGTCAGCCATGATGCGTCGTTCGTGCACGGACCTGGGGCACTCGCAGGACTCGTATGACTGCCACCAGCTCGGGTCGGACACGCGCATCGTGCAGAGCCACATCCGCGTGACTGACACGGGGGGGAGGAAGACAGGCTGCTCGCCCCCCCCCTCTGCATGACCTGCCCCTCGCCTTCTGACGCCACGCGGGAACCCGCCGTGACGCGGGGCGTCCGGACGATTCGCTCCGGGAGCCCCCTGCGATTGGCTCGCGCGCCCGGGGCGGTCCCGTTAGCTTGCGCGCCCATGTACTTCGAGACCTTTACGCAGATGAAGAAGCAGCTGGGGCAGTTGGGCAAGTGGTTGGAGACGGCCGCGGCCCATGCCAAGGCGAAGTCCTTCGACCCGAACCTCTACCTGAACTTCCGGCTGGCGCCCGACCAGCTCCCGTTCGTGCGGCAGGTGCAGATCGGCTGTGACGCCGTGAAGCTCGCGGCCTCGCGATTGTCAGGCAAGGCCGCGCCGTCGAACCCGGACACGGAGCAGACGCTGGAGGAGCTCAGCGCCCGCGTCCGGTCCACCATCGCGTACCTCGACACGTTCACGGCGAAGGACTTCGAGGGCGCCGCCGGTCGCGTCGTCACCCACCCCCGGTGGGAGGGAAAGGTGATGAGCGGCGCGGACTACTTCCTGGAGAACGCGGTCCCCAACTTCTTCTTCCACGTCACCCACGCGTACGCGCTCCTGCGGCACAACGGCGTCAACCTGGGCAAGGCGGACTACCTGGGGTCGCAGAGCTTTCGCGCGCCCTGAAGGCTCCGGCCTGCCGCTCCGCGAGCGACAGCGCCCACAGCGGGAAGATGCGCAGGTAGGCGTCGTAGTGGATGGCGCAGGTGCGGTTGAACACGCCGGCCAGCGGCTCTCGCGGCCACTGGCCCTCCGCCGCCTGCCTCTCGCGCAGCCACGCCACGCCCCGTCGCGTGGCCGCCGCGTTCGCTTCGCCCGCGGCCACCAGGGACAGCACGGCCCAGGACGTCATCACCGCGTGGCCCGTGCGCCCCTCCACCCAGCGGCGCTCACGGCAGGCCTGGATGGTCTCGCTCCATGAGCCGTCCTCGCGCTGGTGGGCCTTCAGGAACGTGACGGCCTTGCGCAGGGCAGGGTCTCCATTCCCCGCGCCCGAGGCCACCAGGCCGGTGACGCCGAACCACGTGCCATAGCTGAAGCACACGCCCCAGGCGCCCTCCCAGCTGCCGTCCGGACGCTGCTGGCGGCGCAGGAAGTCCGCGCCCCGCGCGATGGCCCGGCCCACCGGTGCGTGCGGCCATGCGCCGCGCCACGCGGCCAGCGCCTGGATGCAGGCCGACGTGCACTCCACGTAGCTGGGGTCCACCATGATGCCAGCGAAGACATCCGAGGGATTGAACCGCTCCAGCCAGCGCGGCCCCCGCTGCTGCTCGTAGGTGGCCCAGCCGCCGTCCCGGTTCTGCAAGGACAGGATGAAGGCCACGGCCTGCTCCAGCCGCTCGCGGGGCACGCGATTGAGGCCGAGAGGCTCCAACAACAGACACGCCTTCAGCGCCTCCGCCGTGCAATCACTGATGGGCCAGCCGTGCGCGCGGGTGCTGAAGGGCCACCCTCCCCGGCTCGGATGCCGGTGGTGTCTGGCGGCGTCGGGTGAATCCTCCAGCACCTGCTGCGCCTCCAGGAAGCGGCCCGCGCGCTCCAGCGTGTCCCGCGCCCAGGCGGACTCTCCGGCGGCCACCAGCGCCTGCACCGCGAAGGCGGTGTCCCAGAGCTGCGAGGAGTTGTAGCCGTTGACCGCGACGCCCTCAGGCGTGTGCTGGAGGTAGTCCGGCAGGCGCTCCAGGTGGGCCCGCACCTCCGGGCCGTCCGGCCGCGCCACGTGCCACACCACCATGTCGAGCACCTTGTTGATGGGCCCGATGCAGACGAAGTGCGTCGCTTCGTCCTCACCTCGAATCAGCGCCAGGGACTCCGCCAGCGCGCGGTCCCGCAGCCGCTTCGAATGGAACCGCTCATACCAACCCAGCACGCGGTGCACGGCGCGCAATCCCAGGCCGTGGGGGCTGTAGGCGTCCGTGCTCGCCACGCGTCCGCGCGCCGCCTTCCAGTCCACGTCCGCGTAGGGCTGGGGATACAGCTCACGCCGCAGCTCGGCCAGCAGCGGTGTCTCCGGGGCGCGGGCCCGGCGGCCATAGAGCCAGCCCATGGGCAGGTACACCATGCGGCAGTGGCACCAGAGCCGGGAGGGATGGAACGGCAGCCCTCGCGGCAGCAGCCAGAGCTCGGGCGGCACGGGCGCGAGGCCCTCGTATTCGTAGAGCCCCAGCAGGGCGAGGACGAACTTCCCCCAGGACGCGCTGCTCAGCGGGCCACCTCGGGGGAGGAACCACGCCCTCGCGCGGACCAGGTCCGGGTCGTCCGCGCCGACGCCCAGCAGCCGCTGCGCGACGTAGTTGAGCACCGAGGTGAAGACGAGGCTGGGCGACTCCACGTCCAGCCCCCAGCCTCCATCCGGGTTCTGGTGCGCACGCATGTGGGCGGCCATGCCGTCGCGGACGGACGCCTCCGGCGTGCGCCCCATCACATACAGCCCGGCCACGTACACCGGCCCCAGGAACAACGGACCGCTGTAGTCGCCCTTCCAGGACCCGTCCGCCGCCTGCGTCCCGGCCAGCATGTCGCGGGCCCGCCGCATCAACTCCAGGACTCCGCGCCGTCCCGCGCCGCCCGCGAAATGCTGGCGTAGAGCGCCCGCAGCGCTTCATCCGAGCCCACCCGCTCCTGCGTGAGCCGCATCAGCATCGCCACCGTCTCCCGGGGAATCTTCACCGGCTCCGGTTCGAACACCGCGGAGTTGCCCTCCACCGCGTCGAGCGTCGCGGCCGCGAAGAAGAGCGGGTAGAGGCAGAACAGCCGCAGGCCGGGCTCCTCCACGGGCAGCGCCAGCGAGTACTCCAGCGCGACGTCCAGCTCCCGGCGCGCCACCGCCACCAGCTCATCCAGCAGCGCCACGGCGTTCGCACGGAGCGCAGGCAGGGTCAGCGTGGCGGGCGTGAGGCCATGCGCGGCCATGCGGTCCCTGGGCAGCCAGCAGCTTCCGCGGTCCAGGTCCTCGCGGACGTCCTTCAGGATGTTGGTGAGCTGCAATGCCCGGCCAAAGGCAGGCGCCCGCGACATGAGCCGCTCTTCGCGCCAGGCGACCCGGGGTGAGCTGGCGACGAAGAGGCCGGTCAGCATCTCGCCGACGACGCCCGCCACGTAATAGCAATACATGAACGTCGCCTGGAGGTCGGGCAGCCCCATGACCTGCCCGCTTCCTCCATGCATCCGCTGTATCTGATTCATGCCGCCGGTCATCGTCCGCACGCATCGCGCGATGGGCGGGTGGACCCAGGAGGGAAGCGAGGTCAGGGTTTCGAGCACGGCCGGTGTCTCTGAAACCAGCTCGGCCTCCGCGGGTGGCACCTCGTCCCGCAGGGCGAGCCGCGCCCTTCGCGCGAAGGAGCGGGCACGGGCCTCCCAGCCTGGCTCCAGCGACACCAGGCCACCCAGTTCGTCGAGCAATGCACCGTGAAGTGCCTCCGGGGCCTCGTCCTCCAGCGTGTCCGCGATGCGGCACAGCAGGTAGGCCACCGTCACCGCCAGGTCCAGGGGCTCGGGCAACAGCGGGATGTTGAGCGCGAAGGTCCGGGAGACCCGGGGCAACTGCGTGCGACAGAATGATGCAACCTGCACTTTCATGCCTGCCTCCTCCGCGTGCGGCGCCGCGCATCAATGGATAAGTCGTCAATGCCAGACATGGCGTCTGCGAACCGAGCGGGGGCGACGTGGGGGACACCGAGGTGGTGATAGCCGGGGGCGGGCCCGCGGGCTGCGCGGTGGCGGCGGCGCTCTCCGACCTGGGGTGGTCCGTCCTGCTGCTGGACGCGGGCGTGGACCGGCACAAGCAGCTCGCGGGCGAGCTGCTCCACCCGCCCGGGGTGCGGGACCTGCGCGCGCTGGGCTTCGGGGACGTCGTGGATGGCTGGGCGGCCCATCCCGTGAGGGGCTTCGCGGTGCGCTTCCATGCCCCCGCCCGCACGCTCGTCCTGCCCTACGGTCGCGGTGTGGTGGGACTGTCGCTGGAGCACGCCGCCCTCACCCTGCCCCTGCAGGAGTCGGTGTCGCGGCGGCGCGGCGTCACCGTGCGCACCCGGGCCCGCGTGACGGCCGTGGAGCACAACTGCGAGCGCGGCGTGCGCCTGCGCTATTCGCACGCGGGCACCGAGCACACCGTGCACGCCCGGCTGCTGGTGGCCGCGGACGGACGCGCGTCGCCCGTGCGCCGGATGCTGGGCATCGCCGAGCATCACCAGCGCCTGTCCACCATGCTGGGCGTGACGGTGGACAGCGCCTGCCTCACCCACCCGGAACACGGCCACCAGTTCGTGGGCGGCGCGGTGCACGCGCTGGCGTACACCATCCAGCCCGGCGTGGCGCGCGTGATGGTGGACCTGCCCCTGGGCAGCACGGCCCAGACGCTGAAGGAACAACCGGAGCTGCTGCTCGCCCTGCCCTCGCGGCTGAGGGAGGCCGTCCGGCAGGCGCTGGAAGAGCGGCCCGCGGTGCGCATGGCCTCCAACGACGACTGGCTGGCGGAGACCGTCTGGATGGGGAGCGCCGTGCTCGTGGGCGACGCCGCCGCGTGCTGCCACCCGCTCACGGCCAGCGGCATGGCGTCCTGCTTCCACGATGCCCGCGCCCTCCAGGAGTCGCTGGAGCGCTACCCGGGCCACGTCGCCCGCGCGCTGGAGCACTACGCGCACGCGCGGCGGCCCGCGCAGCGCACCCGCGTCGCGCTCGCCTCCGCGCTCTACAGCGCCTTCGCCGGGCAGGACGAGGGCATGCACGCGCTGCGCATGGGCCTGTTGCACTACTGGGAGCACAGCCCCGGCGGCGCGCGCGCCTCCATGGCCCTGCTGTCCTCCGAGGAGCCCCGCATGCGGGTGATGGCCCGCGAGTACCTGCGCGTCGTCGCGCATGCCTTCGCCGCGATGCTCTCGCCCAACGGCCCCGGGGGCAGCCTGCGGTCCGCCGCGCCGCTGTTGCGCTCGGCAGGGCCGCCCTTGCGAGGCACCGTGGCGAGCGCGGTGGAACAGGTGGGGAGCTGGCTGCATCGTCGCGTCCGCCGTCCCGTCTACACGCTGGCCCGGGCGGGCTGGGCCTCACCCAGGCGCGCCTTCGCATCCAAGCGATAATCCCGGCCGCGCCAGTCCACCTCGCGAGACAACCGCGCGGACAGCGCCACGCCGGCCCCCAGGAGCGGGAGGAGCGCCGGCACCCAGTAGTGCCGGGGGGCGACCTCCGGTCCGTGACAGGTCCGCTGGAGCCGCAGCTGGCTCCACACGGAGAAGCCGATGGGCACCGCCGACAGGAGCGCCGGGCCCCAGGCCCTTCGCGCCACCGCCGTCGCAAGCGCGCCCCACGACAGCCAGCTCACCGCGCCGCGCACCCAGAGGGGTCTCGCGAAGGTCCCGGGGATGCCCGACTCCGAAAAGAGGAGCCACCGCCGGAAGATGCGCAGGAAGGTGCCCAGCCCCAGGTGTCCCGTGACGACGCGCAGGGGGGCGTGGATGACGCGGTTCTTCCACCCGGCCAGGTACAGCCGGCGCCCCAGGTACATGTCATCCACGAACTGCCCGGCGGCGCAGCCCACGCCTCCAATGGCCTCCAGCGCCTGGCGCCGGAACACCATCAGCTGCCCCATGATGAAGGGCAGCGAGCCATCCGGCTCCGCGGTGCACGCGACCGACGCGCCGTACCACGCGTTCACCAGCAGCCCGTAGCCCACGTCGCCCGCGAGGGGCGCGTCCGCCGCCGCGTAGATGGGCGCGAACGTGGCGCCCGTCTCGCGATCCTCCAGCAGCGCACCCACCAGCGCCGTGAGCACCCCGGGCGAGGGGCGCGTGTCCGAGTCGCTGAAGGCCAGCAGCTGGCACCGGGAACGGGCCACGCCCACCTGCATCGCGTTGAGCTTGCCCGTCATCCCCGCCGGTGGCTCGCCCGCGACAATCAGCTCCACCCGCTTCGCGCGCGTCGGGCGGGCGGCCACCTCCTCGCGGGTGGGGAGGAACGCCGGGTCGTCCTCGCTGTCGAAGACGAAGAGCACCTCCCACTCGCCGGGATAGTCCAGGCCCAGCAGCGCGCGCACGTTCTCGCGCGCCTCCACGTCCAGGCCCCGGATGGGCCGGATGACCGTCACCGACGGTGGCTCGAAGTGCTTCATGGGCGGAGCCGCGCGCCGCCGCAGGCCCGCCATCAATTCCCGGTGTCCATGCGCGAGCACGCCCAGTGCCGCCGCCGTCCATGCGAGGTTCCGCGCGCTCATGACCGCACCTCCTCCGTCCCCTGCTCTCGCGGGTGCGAGCGCCTCCAGTGGCCGGGCCCCCACCAATTGAAGTCCCCCATCAGGCGCATCATCGCGGGGACGATGAGCACCCGGACCAGCGTCGCATCCAGCGCGACCGCGATGGCCATGCCCAACCCCATCGCCTTCACCACCACCACCGACGCCAGCGTGAAGGCGGCGAACACGGCCACCATGATGGCCGCCGCGCTGGTGATGAGGCCGCCGGTCTTTTCCAAACCCTCGGCCACCGCGTGGGTGTTGTCGCCGGTGCGCAGGTACTCCTCGCGGATGCGGCTGAGCAGCAGCACCTCGTAGTCCATGGACAGGCCGAACAGCGCGCAGAACAAGAGGATGGGCAGCGACGGTTCGATGGGCCCGGGTTCGAAGCGCAGCAGCCGGTGGAGGTGCCCTTCCTGGAAGATCCACACCAGGGCGCCGAACGAACCGGCCAGCGACAGCAGGTTCATCAGGAGCGCCTTCAAGGGCAGCACCACGGAGCGCAGGAGCACGAAGAGGACGATGCACGTCATCCCCATCACGAACCCCACCGCCGCGGGCGTGTGGTGCTTCACGAAGGCCGCCGCGTCCACGTCCGTCGCGGTCTGACCACCCACCCGCCACCGGCCATCACCCACCGTGCGGTCCTCGCGCAGCGCGCGGACCAGGTTGCGCGCCTCCAGGCTGCTGGGCGCCGAGGACGTCAACACCTGCATCACCGCCACGTTGCCGGTGACGTACGCGGCCCGCGCGGCCTGGAGCTCCGGTGGGAGGAATTGGGGTGGCGCCGCGGCCATCCGCAGGACGGTCGCCCGGTCCATGCCGGGGCCCAGGTCCACCGCGCTCTCCACGCCGACCACGCCGGGCATCGAAGCCACCCGGCGGCTGGCGTCGTAGAGGGCGCCCGCGCGCTCCGGCGTGAGGGGATTGCCTCCTGGAAACTCCACCGCCACCAGGACGCGCGTGGCGGCCTCGCGGGGGAACAGGCGGGCCAGGGTCTCCGCGCCCTGGCGCGCCTCGGTGCCCTCGGGCAGCGCGGTGATGTCCGTGGCCGCCAGCTGCAGCCGGCGGAATGGCAGCCCCATGGCAAGGAGCAGCGTCAGCGTGGGCAACAGCACCCACCAGGGATGCCGCATCACCCAGGTGGCCAGCGCGTGCCAGGCGCCGCCGGGCCCTTCCTTCCGAGCGAAGGGCAACCGTCCCCGGTCCACCCGGGGCCCCAGCCAGGCGAGGAGCGCGGGCAGCACGGTGAGCGCGAAGAGGACCGCGAAGGCCACCACCAGGGCGCCGCCCAGCCCCATGGCGCTCAGGTACGAGCCGCGGAAGAAGAGCAGGCCTCCCAATCCCACCGTGACGGCCAGCCCCGAGAACGCCACCGCCCGCCCGGCGGTGTCCAGCGTGCGCGTCAGTGCGTGCTCCGTGGAGAGGCCCAGGGCGAGCTCGGAGCGGAAGCGGCTCACGATGAAGAGCGAGTAGTCGATGGCCACGCCCAACCCGATGAGCGACACGACGTTGAGCGTGTACTGGGCCATGTTCGTGGCGTGTGACAGCAGCATCACGCCCGCCACGCCGCAGAGCACCGCCAGCCCGCCCACCACCAGCGGCAGCATGGCCGCCACCACCGTCCGGAACACCCACAGCAGGACCACCAGCGCCAGCGGGAAGGACAGCAGCTCCGCGCGCAGCAGGTCGTGCTCCAGCAATTCATTGAGCGCGGCCAGGAAGGCCACCTTGCCGGTGAGCGTCGTCCGGAGGTCCGGGTCCTGCAGCGCCGAGCGCACGGCGGGGAACGCGGCGGTGGCCTCGCGCTCGCCGCCCTTGAGCCGCACCAACGCCAGGAGGTCGTGGCCCGTCCTCGCCACGAAGCGGGCGCGGAAGGCCTCGGGTGCACCGATGGGTGACACCACCGACGCGACCTCCGGCAGCCGCTCCACGCGCGACAGCACGGACGTCACTGCCTGGGCGAAGCGCGGCTCGTCCGTGGTCCATTCATCGTGATGGAAGATGACCGCCAGGGTCTGGTCGTTCGACCCCGCGGCGGCGCCACGCGCGAGCGCTTCGGCCCTCGCGGATTCGATGCCCTCGATGGTGCCGGTGGTGAGCTGCCCGCCCCGGAGCAGCGCCCACACCGCCGCGGCGAGGAGCAGCAGCGTGCCCACCAGCACCCAACTCCGGTGCCGGAACACGCCCACCGCCAGCCGGGCGAACAGGGATGGCTCGCCCCCCGCTGGTGAGTCATCCCCCCGTCCCGCCATGCACGTCCCCCCGTTCGCACGCCCGTCCGTCACCAGGGAACTGGTGACGGAGGGAGCGCTTGGACAGGGGCTTCACCCCTTGGGGCAATCCGGAGGTGGACCGGCCTACTGGAAGGTCACCTTGCCGTCCCGTTGGTAGCAGACATGCGGCACGCCATCCGTGGGACGGATCGCCACGCTCGGACGGCTGTTGTCCTCCACCGTTCCCAGCTGCGTGTACGTCCAGAAACCCTGCGCGTCCGTCGTTCCGAGCGTCAGCGCCGTCCCATTGCGCAGGACGACGACCGGCTTGCCTCCGCCGTAGGCCAGGGCCGACGAGGTGTACTTGTAATCCACCGTCGAGACCCTCCGGGTGCTGGACGCGGCAGGCGTCCCGACCGTGATGTCCTCGATGGCGTTCCATTCGCCTTCGGAAATGTTGTTGGAGAGCGCCAGGAAGTGCGAGTCCGGCCCCCAGGCCGTCGCGAGCCAGGGCGCGGAGGTGCTGGTCTTCAGCGCGAAGGACTCCAGGGCCGAACCCCGGAGGACTTGCAGGTACTGGTTGACGTAGCCGCTCGCGGACTGGTGCGTGATGAAGTGCAGCGCTCCGGCCGCGTCGAAGAGGGCGTCGCTCGTGAGCGCATGGATGCTGGTGGAGGGCGTCACGGTAGACCACGTGTTCGCCGCCGTCCGGGTCGCAACCTTGACGCCCGCCGAAGGGTTGGAGGTGAAGACGATGACCGGCTGCTGCGCCTGCGCCGGGTTGAGCGCGATGCTGAAGCGCATCACCACCGATGAGTCGACCTCCTCCCGAACCCAGGCGCCATTGACGCGCGTGGCATAGCCCACCCGCGTCGCCGTGTTGGTGATGTTGCCGGTTCCCTTGGAGTAGGCGACGTGCGGCGTGCCCGTGACAGGGTCGACGACCAGCTGGCTCTTCACGACGAAGACGCCCCCGTTGTTGAAGCCGGGACCGTCAATCTGCTCCGTCGTCCAGGACGTGCCGTCCCAGCTCGCGTACCACAGGCTGTTGTGGGTGTCGTTCGTGTAGATGACGTGCCCATTGCCCGTGCTGTCGAACGCGATGTCGCAGCTGCTGCCGGTGACATCCGGCCTCGTGTCGATGGCGGAGTTGGACGCGAGCGGCGCGGCCACGACATTGAACTGGAACGAGCTCTCGGCTGTCTTGCCGGATTCCGTCTCGACGGTGACGGACAGGGATGCCGTCCCCGCCGTGGGCAGCGTCCAGGTGACCCGCTCGTTGGAAGGCTCGACGACACCCGCGTTGACGCTCCAGCGCACGGACTTGATGACTTCGCCCGAAGCGACGACCCGGAAGCGCTCCGCCGTGCTTTCGACGTAGGGGCCCGCGCCGTCCTCCCGCTCAATCAACAGCGCAACGCCTTCAGCTCCCCGGGATTGGATGACCTCCACGGGGCGGGGCTCACGGCCGCAACCGGCGAGCAACGTCAGACCACCCAACATCAGAATCCGTGGGCCCCACACCTTCCGCATCGACATTCGAGTTCCTCTCAGATGGACGTGGCGAGCCCTGCTCGCCTCTCCCGGGGAGTGCGCTCAAACGGATACGCTCTGTGAAAGTTTTATCAGGACCATTTTTCCACGAAGTCCGTGTCATTCCGGCACGGGCATGCGCACCCCCATGAGCTTCCGGTCCACCAACACAGAATGCAGCGCATGGATGCGTCCGCTGGAGTCCAGGTCCACGCGAAGCACCATGTTCAGGGCCAGCATCGGATCCGCCCCCGGATGGAACACCGCCACCACGGCGGGCAGGCCGTTGAGCATCCGCGCCTCCCATGCCACTGGAGGCCCCCGCATCTCCATCAGCCGGCGCATGAAGAGGATGACGCGCTGGGGGCCCACGATGGGCACCAGGGCCGCGCGCACCTTTCCGCCACCATCCGACAGCGCACGCACATCCGAGGCCAGCAGCGCCTCCGCGGCAGCCACGTCTCCCGTCACCAGCGCACCCAGGAAGGCCTCCAGCGAAGCCCGCGTGCGAGCCTGCACGTCGCGAGTGGGCACGCAACGTGACTGGTCATACGCGGCCATCACCGCCCGCGCGCGGTGGTGCACCACCTTCACGTTCGCTTCGCTCATGCGCAGCGCCTCGGCCACTTCCAGCACCGAGTAATCAAAGACATCACGCAGCAGCAGCACCGCCCGCTGCTTGGGTGACAGGGCCTCCAGCGCCAGCAGGAAGGCGAAGGACACGCTCTCCAGCAGTTCGTAGCGCCCCTCCGTCGAGCCGCCGCCCGGAAGGCGTGCCTCCACAGCGGGTAGGACTTCCTCGTCGCCCGTCTCCACCGGCGAAGGCAGCCAGGGACCGACGTAGCCCTCGCGGCGGCGGCGGCGCAGGTGGTCTCGCGCCAGGTTCACCGCCACGCGGGTCAACCAGGGGCGCAGGGTGTCCAGACGCTCCGGAGGCGTCGCGAGCGCGCGCGCATAGACGTCCTGCACCAGGTCATCCGCATCCGCCGCCACGCCGGTCATCCGGTAGCAGAGCCCCCAGAGGAAGCGCTCGTGCTCGCGTGCGGCCTGCCCCAGTGCTCCTCGCGCCTGTGAATCCATCCCGGTCAAGCCCTCACGTTCCAAGAATCCAGGAGCATCACTGGAGCACCGCAATGGTGGGTACCCCAATCCCCCGAACCTCCAAGCCGTGCCCCTCCGGGCCCGGACCAAGCCAAACCTGTCCGACTGTCGGACAAGTTTCCAAGGTCCGCAGCCAAAGCCCGGGAGCCCCGCCAAGGTCCCCCAACCTGTCCGACTGTCCGACAAGTTTCCGCAGTCCGGAGCCAAAGCCCGGGAGCCCCGCCAAGGCCCCCCAACCTGTCCGACTGTCCGACAGGTCGCCGCCAACTGGAGTCATCACGGGTTCCGCCTGGTCCCCTAAAGCCGGTCCGACTGTCCGACAGGTTTCCGCTCCCAGGAGCCAGCGCCGAGGACCCGGTCACGGTCCTCCCAACCTGTCCGACTGTCCGACAGGCCTCCGCCGTCGGGATGGAACAGGAGCTTCCAGCTGAGGTCCTCCCAACCTGTCCGACTGTCCGACAGGTTTTCCAGCTGCCCCGGGGCAGCGCGGGGGGCCTGCCACGGTCCTCCCAACCTGTCCGACTGTCCGACACGTTTTTGCTCTGCGGCGCAGGGGAGGGGCTCCTGGCCTGTATCCCATCGGCCTCAAGCTCCCGCCGCGTGGCGCTGGAACGTCTCGGTGCGTCGCACCAGGGCTTGCTCCACGGCCTCGGCGCTCGCCAGGGATGCGTCCGCGAGCATGCCCTCCGCGCCCACCCAGTCGCCGACCCGGAACAGTCCGCCCACGTGCGGGACCTCCACGGCGGGGCGTCCGGTCAGCCCGCCGTTCACGGCCCGGGGCAACCCGGCGCTGACGGCGAGCGAGGGCCGGTAGCGCCGCGCCACCACCTTCGCGCGCCATCCTGGCTGGAGCGCGTCCATCACGGCCTCCAGCGCCGCTTCGCTCGCCTCCGTGTCCGCGCCGCCCAGGTACTTCGCCACGTGCACCATCGCGCCCCCGTCCGGGGCCAGCTTCGCGGAGGCCGAATGCACAGACGCGTACCAGGGCCCATCCAGCCCCAGCGCGAACAGCGCATCCGGTCTCGGCAGGGCCGACAGTCCCAGCTCCAACGTCGCCGCCTGGATGGGCACCGCCTCCCGCGCCTCCCGCGCGAGCACCGCGTCTCCCGGCATGAGCGCCGCCACGTCCGCGGGGCTCCCCGCCATCACCACCGCGTCCGCGCGGTGCACCGTGCCGTCCGCGAGCCGCACGCCTTCAACCCGCTTGCCCCCTTCCTGGAGGACGACGGCTTCCACTCGCGCGGACAGCTCCAGCCGGGCGCCCGCGTCGCGTCCCAGCCGCTCCACCGCGTCCACCAGGGTGCTCCAGCCTCCGTCCACGTACAGCACGTTCGCGGCGGTCGCGCACTGGAGCTGCTTCAGCCCCGCCTCCGCGCTGAGCGCTTCGAAGTCCGCGCAGTACGAGGACACGCGGATCAGCGCCCCGACGAGCGCCCGGCTGTCCTTGCGCGTCAGGTGCGTCTCCAGCCACTCGCGCATCGACATGGACCCCAACGGCTTTGTGTCGATACGGGCCAGCCCCGCCAGCAGCTTCGCCACCTCCAGCTTCGAGGCGAGCGACAGCACGTCCGTCGTCATCAATGTCACGGCGCCCCGAGGCAGCGTGTGCAGCCGGCCGCCGACCAGCGCATGGGAGCCCGTCTGATTCGGAACGCCTCCCGTGGGCTTCACGCCCAGGCGCTCCAGCACCCGAAACGCCGCGCCCGCCCGGTACAGGGCATGCGGTCCCAGGTTGAAGCGGAAGCCCTCCACCTCCGTCGTCCTCGCCCGCCCTCCCAGGTGCTTGGAGCGCTCGTACACCGTCACCTCGCAGCCGCCGCGCGCGAGCAGCGCCGCCGCCGTGAGCCCGCCCAGTCCCCCGCCCACCACGGCCACCTTCGTCGCCTGCATGTCCGTCCTCCGTCCCGGCGCCCGGCGCATTCCGGGCATCCAACGGCCTCCACGAACGAGGACGAAAAAAGGTTACAGCGCCGGCCTCATCAGGCGCCGCGGTCGACCGGCAGCCCCGAGCGCGCGAAGGAGAACACCAGCGACGTCTCGATGCGGCTCACCTCCGGGCGGCTGGTGAAGGACTGGATGGTGAGCACGCGCAGGTGTTCGGTGTCCCGACACACGACGTGCACCAGGAAGTCCGTCGTGCCGCCCAGGCAATAGACAGCCACCGTCTCCGGCAGCGAGCGCAGGTGGTCTCCGATGCTGCCGAAGTGCTCTCCCACGTGGAGCCGGAGCTGCACGCCGATGAGCGCCTGGAGCCCCAGCCCCAGCGGGCGCGGATCCAGCTCCGCCCGATAGGAGCGGATGACCCCATCCGTCTCCAGCCGCTTCACCCGCGCGAGGCACGACGATGGGGCCAGCCCCACCTTCGCGGCCAATTCCTTGTTGGACAGCCGTGCATTGTTCTGGAGGGCCTCCAGAATCACGCGATCAATTCGGTCGAGTGCCGCCATCCGAGGCTCCTGGGCGAATTCCATTCGATGGATGCCGCATAATCCTGGCTCGTATTCTGTCCGCATGCCACGACACAGAATCGCAGCATGCCTCGTCCTCCTGGCGGGCACGGCCTTCGCGGCCCCCGCTTCGTCGCCGGATGCCCTGCTCGCGCCCTGGTCGGGGCCATATGGGGGCGTCCCGCCGTTCGACCGCGCGCGGGTGGAGGATTTCGCTCCGGCGCTCGAAGCCGCCATGGCACAGGCGAGGAACGAAGTCGCCGCCATCGCGGACTCGAAGGAGCCTCCCACCTTCGAAAACACCGTCGCCGCGTACCAGGACTCGGGACGGACGTTCAATCGCGTCTACGAGGTCTACAACGCGTGGTCCTCGTTCGTGAGTTCACCGGAGTACCAGGCCGTGGAGCGCGAGCTGGCGCCCCGGCTGTCTGCGTTCTGGGATGAGGAACCCCAGAACCGGAAGCTCTTCCGCCGCATCAAGGCGGTCCGGGACTCGGCCGCGAAGGCGAAGCTGACGCCGGAGCAGCAGCGCCTGGTGGCGTACTACTACGACGACTTCGTGCGCTCGGGCGCCCTCCTGGACGCGGCGGGCGCGAAGCGGATGGCCGCGCTCAACCAACGGCTCGCCACGCTCTACACGACGTTCAACCAGAACGTGCTCGCCGACGAGAAGCGCTACACCCTCCTGGAGAACGAGGCGGACCTGGCGGGCCTGCCGGAGCCGCTGCGAAAGGCCGCGGCGGCCGAGGCCACGGCGCGCGGGCAGCCGGGGAAGTGGGCCGTGGCGAACACCCGCTCGGTGGTGGCGGACTTCCTCACGTATTCGGAGCGACGGGAGCTGCGCGAGAAGGTCTGGCGCAACTACGACAGCCGCGGCGACCACGGCGACGCGCATGACAACAATGCCATCATCACGCGGATCCTCGCGGCGCGCGCGGAGCAGGCGAAGCTCATGGGCTTCCCCACCCACGCGCACCGGCAGCTCCAGCGCGCGATGGTGAAGACGCCCGAGCGCGCGATGAAGCTGCTGGAGACGATGTGGACGCCCGCGGTCGCGCGCGTGCGCGAAGAGGTCACCGCGATGACTGCCATTGCCCGAAGCCAGGGTCAGCAGGAGCCCATCGCCCCGTGGGACTACCGCTACTACGCGGAGAAGGTGCGCAAGCAGGCGTATGACTTCGACGACAGCGAGGTGAAGCCCTACCTCCAGCTGGAGACCCTGCGCGAGGGCATGTTCTGGGTGGCGGGACAGCTCTTCGGCTACACCTTCACGCCCGCGCCGGACGTGCCCGTCTATCACCCGGACGTGCGCGTCTTCGCGGTGAAGGACCGGGAGAGCGGCCGGGAGCGCGGGCTCCTCTACTTCGACCCCTACGCGCGCGAGGGCAAGTACAACGGCGGGCAGACGGAGACGTACCGCGTCCAGGAGCGCTTCCGGGGCGAGGTGCCGGCCCTGGTGGCCATCAGCATGCCGTTCGTGAAGCCGGGAGCGGGGAGCCCCGCGCTGCTCGGCTGGCGCGACGCGCAGACGCTGTTCCACGAGTTCGGCCACGCGCTGCACACGCTGAGCGGGGACGTGACGTATCCGTCGCTCGGTGGGGGCCGCGTGGTGAGCGACTACGCGGAGTTCCCCTCCAAGCTGTTCGAGCACTGGCTCGCCACGCCGGAGGTGCTGAGCCGCTTCGCGGTGCACCACACGACGGGACAGCCCATGCCCCAGGCGCTCGTGGCCCGCATCCAGAAGGCGGCGACGTTCAACCAGGGCTTCTACACCGTGGACTTCCTCACCTCCGCGCTGGTGGAGATGAAGATGCATCTGGCGGGAGCGAAGCGAATCGACCCCGACGCCTTCGAGCGCGACGTGCTCCGCCAGCTCGGCGCGCCCATGGAGGTCGGCATGCGCTTCCGCATGCCCCATTTCGGGCACGTCTTCGCCAGCAACGCCTATGCGGCGGGCTACTACCGCTACCTCTGGGCGGACATGCTGGCTTCGGACGCCTTCGAGGCCTTCCAGGAAGCCGGTGGTGCCTACGACGCGAAGGTGGCCGCGCGGCTGCGCGAGCACGTGCTTTCAGTGGGCAACACCGTCGACCCCTTCGAGGGCTACCGGAAGTTTCGCGGAAAGGACGCGAGCCTCGACGCCCTGATGCGCGAGCGAGGCTTCGCGCCCATACACTGAGGACCATGATCGATCACACCGGCATCGGCGTCGCGGACGTGGCCCGCTCGGCGGCCTTCTACGACGCGGCATTGGGAGCGCTCGGCCTTCGCCGTGCCATCCAGCTTCCGGCGGACACCGGGGCGGATGGCATCGGCTATGGCCGGGACTTCCCCATCTTCTGGATCGATCGCTTCCATCCCCATGGCGTGAAGCAACACACGGCCTTCGCCGCCACGAGCCGCGCCCAGGTCGACGCCTTCCACGCGGCCGCGGTGGCGGCGGGCGGAACCGACAACGGGCCGCCCGGGCTGCGCGGCGTCGAGACAGGCTATCCCGCCGGTTACTACGCCGCCTTCGTGCTGGACCCGGACGGCAACAACATCGAAGCGGTCTTCCGGGAGCCTTCTCGCTAGAGGCGCCCCAGGCCCTGTGACGGCGGCCTCACTGCACGGCGCGCGCGAACTGTCCCGGAGTGATGCCGACGATGCGCTTGAAGTGCCGGTTGAGCTGACTCTGGTCACAGAGCCCGACCTGGAGCGCGACCTCCGCGGGTGCCAGTCCCTGAGACAGCAGCCGCTGGGCTCGCGAGACGCGCAGGTGGGTGAGGTATGCGTGCGGAGGCATGCCCAATTCCTCGCGGAAGGCGCGGCACAGGTGGAACCGGTTCCAGCCCACCTGCTGGGCCAGCGACTCCAGGGTGATGCCCTCCGGAATGGCTTCGTGCAGGGCCTCCACCACGCGCCGGATGGGCCAGCGGTAGCGCCGCTCCAATGCGCTTGAATGGTCCAGACATCCGACCAGCGAGGAGAGGGCTTCGGCCAGGGCCGTCTGGAGCGCGAGGGAGGTGGAGCGTCCCTCCAGGCCCGCATCCAGCACGGCGTGGAGGCGCACGAAGGCGGCCGCCACGGGCTGCGTCGTTTCGAGTTGGAGCTGGCGAAGCCGGGCGGAGGCCGGCGCGCCCAGCGCCTCGCGGGCCTCGGCGATGAGGGACTCATCGAAGGCGATGACCTGGAACCGGGCAGGTCCGTCACGGCGCAGGTCCCGGTGCACCTCGCCCATCTGCTTGAGGTCGACCGTTCGGGGCGAGGAGGCATGGACCTTGCCCCGCCCCCACCACTCCGAGTGTCCCCGCTGCGTCACCATCACGGAGAAGCGTTCCTTCACGGAGCGCAGCAGCCGTCCGTCGGTCCGGTAGCGCACCAGTCGCAAGCCCGGCAGTTCCGGGAACAGGAAGGTCTGGATGGACAAGGGGCCATCCACGACGGCGTGATGGAGCGCGGGCACGGTTGGATTCTAGGGATGAGCCTTCCCCCTGGCTTGGGCGAAGTTGACCTGCACGCCATGTCAACAACGTCCAAGCCCGGCGTGCCCCGGCATGGCTACGTCTTGCATTGCAGGCCCGGCCCTCACCTGGCCGGGCAGGGAGGCGTCATGTCAGGCATCCAGGACAAGGTCATTGCCATCACCGGAGCCAGCAGCGGCATTGGCGAAGCGGCGGCGCTGCTGCTCGCCGGGCGTGGAGCAAAGGTCGTCCTTGGCGCGCGTCGGTTGGAGCGGCTGGAGCCAGTGGTGGAGCGCATCACGAAGGCAGGAGGGGAGGCCCTCTGCGCACGGACCGACGTGAGACGGCGCGAGGACGTCGCCGGGCTCGTCCGCCTGGCCTGTGAGCGGTTTGGCAGGCTGGACGTGCTCATCAACAACGCGGGCAGCCTGGCGACCTCTCCGCTGGACGACCTGCGCATTGACGACTGGGAGGAGTTGGTCGACACCAACATCAAGGGAGTGCTGTACGGCATCGCCGCGGCGCTGCCGGTCTTCCGCCAGCAGGGCTTCGGGCACTTCATCAACACCGCGTCGACCTCGGCGCACCGGATCGTGCCCGGCCAGGCGGTCTACGCCGGGACGAAGTTCGCCGTGCGAGCCATCTCCGAGGGCCTGCGCCAGGAGGCGGGCCCCAGGCTGCGGGTGACGGTCATCTCGCCAGGGATGACCCGGACGAACTTCCTCGAGCACGTGAAGAATCGGGAGCTCCGGGCCCGGTTCGAGGAGGTCCGGGACAAGCTCGCGATTTCGCCGGATGCGATTGCCCGCGCCATGGCCTACGCCATCGAGCAGCCCGCCGACGTGGACGTGGGCGAGGTGATTGTCCGTCCCACGGCGCAGGACTGAGCGGGCTCTGGGGTTGAGGGGCCGGCTACCCGCCAATCACCTGGATGTTGTAGGCGATGTCCTTGTTCTCTTTCGCGCGGATCCACTCAAGCAGCCCATCCACCAGGAAGCCGGGGTGGAGGATGAGATTGCCCAGATCGTGCACGGACTGATCGCGCTCCGCGATGTGCGGGGCCCACTGGTCCTGGGGCAGCGGCGCGAGCAACTGCGCCAGCTCCCAGGCCTTTTTCCGGGCCACATCCATCGCGAAGTTGAAGACCAGGTCCTCCCCTTCCGGACTGATGGCCTCCAGCTGCTTCAGGCGCGGTGACACCTCTCCCAGCTCCACTTCCACCACCGAGACCAGCCGCGCCAGCAGACCGTTGATGCTATCAAAGTCCTGCTTCAACGACGCGAGCTCGCTCCCCGGCGCCACCGTGGCCGCCGCGATGCCCAGGTCCAGGTTGATGTGCGCGTTCATTCCCAGCAGCAGGTGCTGAATGATCAACGGCGAGTCGTCCTTCAGCGAATCGAATGCCAGCTGCCAGGACTTCGTCAGCGTGCCGCCGGAGGAATAGGCATTCCACGCCGCCAGGAAGCGGTTGGCGAAGACGACATCCAGCCTCCCCATCCGCTCGTTGTCCTTGAAGACATTGCCCGCGATGATCGCCCTCCGAACGTCGACCGTCACCCGCTCGTAGAGCGCGGTGAAGTAGCCAATGCGGTCGTGCGTCCGCAATGACTGGTCGATGATGTCATTCTCCTGCGTGATGACCTCATCAATGGTCGTGGGAGGAGCCGGAGTCGCGGACGGAGCAAGGGGAACTGCGACGTTCAGGGCCATGGTGCCAGGAACTAGAGAGGAATTGAGAGGCCCCTGCAACCGGGTGCGCTTTCACCCGTAGGGCAAGCGCCCCCTGCCCCGACACATCCTCACGGCCGCGACCCGGAAGAACTAGCGGTGCTGGGCGAGGAGCCAATCCCAGAACGCATGGTTGTCGTACTGCTGCGTCCAGCAGTCGTGCACACCGCCGGGCAGCACGGTGAGGCGCGCGATGTCACTCCCGGTGGCCACCACGCCGGGCTGCAACGTCCACACGGGGCTGCTGGCGCCCGGGAACAGGTACGTCACCTTCTGGGTCGGTGCGGTCACCTGGATCGGCTGGAACAGGCCTTGGTTCTTCGTCACGCCCGTCAGCCATGAGGTCTCAGCCGAGAGCGAGCTGCCGTCCGCGAACGAGTGCACCGCCCACACCGGCACGTTCTTCAGCTGGGTGATGGTGGGCCCCGGCGCGCCGATGTTGGTGGCCATGGGCGCCAGCGCCGCCAGACGGCTCCCATACGTGTACGCGTACTGCCAGGCGCCGTAGCCACCGAAGCTGATACCCGTCAGGTAGATGCGCGTCGTGTCCACGCGGTAGTTCGCCACGATGAAGCTGATGAACGCGTCAATCGCCGCCGGCTGACGCCACGGACGCGGTGAGAGCTCACCAACGCGCGGCGTCCTGACCCAGCAGCTCCAGGACCGCGTCAACTTCGAGCAGCAGTTCATCGGCATCGTCAGCCATGACCTGCGCACGCCGCTCAATGCCATCCACCTGACGGTGAGCGCCATGGCCCGCCGCGACGAGCTCGACGCGCGCACCGCCCAGTCCGTGCTGCGCATCCAGTCCGCCGTGCACCGCGCGGTGCGGCTCGTGGGGGACCTGCTGGACTTCACCCAGGCCCGGCTGGGCGGGGGCATCCCCATCGCGCCCCGAGCGTCGGACCTGAACCCGGTGGCCCGGCAGGTGCTGGATCAGGTGGACGCGGCGCACCCCGGCCGCACCCTGCGGGTGCAGGAGCGGGGCGACGCGAGGGGAGTGTGGGACTCCGAGCGGATTGCCCAGGTGGTGCAGAACCTGGTCACCAACGCCATCAAGTACAGCCCCGAAGCGAGCCCGGTGCAGGTGACGACCCGGGGCGAGGACGGCTGGGTGTGCCTGTCCGTGCACAACCAGGGCACGCCCATCCCCCCGGAGAAGCTTCCCGGCATCTTCGAACCCCTCCAGCGCGCGACGTCGGAGGTGGACTCCACACCTCCAACCTCAAGCAAGGCACCACGTTCACCGTGCGCCTGCCCCGGCACGGGGACTCAGGCGGGCAGTGACTTCAGGAACGCCAGCAGGGCGGCGTTCACCTCCGCGGGGCGCTCCTGTTGGATCCAGTGGCCCGCGCCTGGAATGACGAGCACGTCCTGGAGCCGCGGCACCAGGGCCTTCATGGCGTCCAGCGGAGCGAAGGCGCGGGCCGGGTCCTTCTCCCCGGTGATGAAGAGGGCGGGCTGCTGGATGAGGGCCGTCGCCAGCTCGGGCAGCTCCTCCCAGTCGCGGTCCATGTTGCGGTAGCGATTGAGCCCGCCGCGAAAGCCGCTGTGCGTAAGCTCCTTCGCGAAGTGCGCGACGTCCGCCTCCGTGAGCCACGCGGGCAGCGGCTCCGGCACCTGGAGACCGGTGAGGAAGCCGTCGCCCTGGCGGCGCGACTTCACGGCCTCGGCCTGCGTGTCGAAGCCGGGGGCGCCGCCCAGGGTGATGCGGAGCGTCCTCGGGATGTCCGCTTCGAGCTCCGCCTCGGCGATGCCCGGCTCCTGGAAGTAGAGGATGTAGAACCACTTGTCCCCGAACACGTGCCGGAAGAGCTGGGTCGGCGGCATGGGCGTGCGGCCCAGGTGCGGCACGCTCATGCCCACGACGGCGCGGAAGCGGTCCGGGTGCAGCGCGGCGCAGGTCCACGCCATCGCCGCGCCCCAGTCGTGGCCCACCACCACCGCGGTCTTCTCCCCCAGCGCATCGAGCAGGCCCACGAAGTCCGCCATCAGCTGCTTCATGCTGTAGGCCTCGATGGGTTCGGGCCGGTCGCTCTGGCCGTAGCCGCGAACGTCGGGCGCGACCGCGTGGTAGCCGGCGTCCGCGAGCGCCCGGAGCTGGTGGCGCCACGAGTACCCGGACTCCGGCCAGCCATGGAGGAGCAGGACCAGCGGGCCCTGGCCGGCCTCGGCGAGGTGCAGGTGGATGCCATTCGTCCGGACGCTGCGGTGGGTGATGTCGGCCATGGGAGCGTTCTGCACGACGCGCGGCCCCCTGTCATTCCACGCGTGACGATGGGTTCGGATGATGACGGAGGGCATCGGGCCGGTGACGGGAGTCACCAGGTACAGGCCCCACACGGGCTCCAGCGCCGCTGCGCGTGGCCAGTGAAATCCATGGGTTGTCCGCGCCCGCTCGGTCCATGGGAGCTGGCACACCGGCTGCTATGAGGTCCTGCATCGCTTCACCGAAACCCAATCCCTTTCGAGGTCCCCCGCCATGGCCATCTCGCCCCTCCGCAGCCCCTCCGCTCCCGTGTCCCGCATGCCGGTGCAGGACGCAGCCTCTCCCCGCCTCGCGGGTCGCCCGGGGGGCGTGGATGGGTTCTCCTCGGCCCAGAAGCCGGGGCTCGCCGCATTCCAGAAGGACGGCTTCGACATCGGCTCTGGCAAGGGCGCGGAGCTGGGCAAGCTGCTCCAGGACACGCTGTCCGCGCTGACGTCCATCGTGCAGCTGGTGGCGCAGGCCGTGCCGGGCGGCGCGCAGGCGCTCTCCGGAGCCCAGGGCGCGCAGGGCGGCAGGTGCGGCGCGGGTTCGCAGCCCTTCTCCGACAGCAGCTTCACGCCGCAGGACTCGGCGCGTCCTCCCGTGGCGCTCAACGGCAACACCGGCGTGGTGGGGCCGGCGGCGGCGCAGTCCCAGGCGTCCAATGGCAACACGGGCGTCGTGGGGCCCTCGGCTTCGTCCTCGAGCGGCGGCACGAAGCTGGGCGGCAACCTGCCCCCGGGGCTGGAGAAGTTCCGGAGCGCCATCGAGTCCGCCTCCGCCAAGACGGGCATGCCGGCGGAGATGCTGGCCGCGCAGATCTGGCAGGAGTCGCGCGGCAACCTGGAGGCCGTCTCCACCAACGGCGGCAACGGCCTGACGGACACGGGCCTGATGCAGGTCAACCCCAACACCTTCGGAGAGCTGCAGGCGAAGCACCCGGAGCTCCAGGGCAAGAACCTCTCCGACCCGGAGACCAACATCCTGGCGGGCGCCTTCTACATGAAGGACATGAAGGCGCAGTTCGGCAGCGATGAGCTGGCCCTGCGCGCCTACAACTCCGGCCCCAACGGCGTGGACAAGAGCAACCCGGACGCCATCCCCGCCGGCACCGGCGACGCCACCTACGTGCAGAAGGTGAAGTCCTTCATGAACACGCTGGCCACCGGCCAGGGCACGCTGCCCGCGTAGGACGCCGTGCCCATGACACACCCGTGACGGAAGGATGGCATCCCCCGGGGGAAAGAGGCGGAGCCGGCGTCCAGGATCCCCCTCATGACTTCCTCCTCCTTCCGTCCCTTCGTGCTGGCAGCCGTTTCCTCCTCCGCGCTGGTCCTGGGCGCGTGTGCTGGCGGCACCGCCGCGACCCGCCCCGCGGAGTCCCTCTCCGTCCGGGAGCTGAACATCGTCGACGAGAACGGCCAGACGCGCATCCGCATCGCGGCGCCGATGCCCAACCCCCAGGGCCTCAAGCGCGCCGTCACCGCCTACGGCCTCCAGTTCCTCAGTCCCACCGGGCAGGAGATTGGAGGGCTGGGGATGCTCGACGCCATTGGCATCCGCGGGCTCTGCTTCGACAGCGAGGAAGGCTACGAGGCCATGTGCATGGGCCTGGAGCAGGGAAAGCCCACCGTCACCTTCCGGCACGACTGGAAGGAGCGCATCACGATGGGCGTGGTGGATGGCGTGGCGAGCATCGTCATCCACGACGCCCAGGGGACGCCGCGCCTCAAGCTGGAGGTGGACCAGGACGGCAAGGCGCGGACCGTCGGCGTGACGCCCGCGCCATGAGCCGCGTCAGCGCGCCTGGGTCCCCGGTGCTCCGGGCAGATGCACGGTGAGGCGCGCGCCGCCCAGCGGGCCATCCTCCACCTGGAGGGTGCCGCCGTGCTGGGTGACGATGGCGTGCACGATGGAGAGCCCCAGCCCGCTGCCGCTCGCCTTCGTCGTGAAGAAGGGCTCGAAGAGCCTCCCCCGCGACTGCACCGGCACGCCGGGCCCGCTGTCATCCACGAAGAGCGCCACCTCTTCTCTTTGCGCGCTCGCGCTGAAGCGCACCCGGCCTCCCGGCGGCGTCGCCTCCAGCGCGTTGAGCGCCAGGTTCAGCAGCACCTGCCGCAGCCGCTCCTCCTCCCCCCACACCTCCAACGCGCCCGGCGGCTCCACCTCCAGCGTCACGCCGCGCTGCTCGGCCTGCCAGCTCAGGAGGCTGCCCACCCGCTCGAACAGCGGCGCCACCGCCACGGCGTCCGACCTGAACTCGCGGGGACGGGCGAACTGGAGGAAGTCCTCCAGGATGTGGTCCAGGCGGCGGATTTCATCCCGCACCAGCAGCAGCGGCTCCAGGAGCGGCCCCTGGACGGCCTCCTCCAGCCTGCGCACCCGCCGCTCCAGGACGGTGAGCTGCAGGCCCGCGGCGTTGAGGGGGTTGCGGATTTCATGCGTCAGGCCCGCGGTCAGCGTGCCCACCGCGGCCAGCTTCTCCGACACCTGCGCGCGCCGGGCCAGCGCCTGCTTCTCGCGGTGCAGCCGCACCTGGCGCAGCGCCTGCTCCAGGGTCACCAGCAGCTCCGGCGTGGCGCAGGGCTTGAGGAGGTACGCGCACGCCCCCGCGTGCACCGCGGCCACCGCCGCCTCCAGCATGCCCAGGCCCGTGAGCAGCACCACCTCTCCGTCCGGCACCAGCGCCTTGAGCCGGGGGGCGAGCCACGAGCCCTCTCCGTCCGGCAGCCGGACGTCCACCAGCGCCACGTCGAAGCCCGCCGGCGCCCGCTCCAGCGCCCCCGCGCAGCTCGTCGCGCTGGAGACGACGTAGCCCTGGTCCTCCAGCAGCTCCTTCATGTTGTCCAGGAACGCCGCGTTGTCATCCACCACCAGCACCCGGGGCCGCTCCCCCGCGCTCCCCGTCACGCGCGCTCTCCGTGCACGAGCTCCAGCGCGGCGAGCAGCGCCCCGGTGTCGAAGGGCTTGCGGACCCACCGGCCCTCGAAGTCCGCGGGCAGCGCCGCCGGGTAGGCCGTGACGACGAAGGGGGTGGTGCCGGGGAAGCGCTCCTGCACGCGGCGCAGCGCCTCGCCGTCGGGGCCGCCCGGCACGCGCAGGTCCACGAGCGCCGCGAAGGGGTGGATGGACTCCAGCCCCACCACGTCAGGCACCGAGCGCGCGACCACGGCCGTGAAGCCGCGCTCGCGCAGCACCTCCGTGAGGTTGTCCGCGAGGTGGACGTCGTCCTCCACCAGCACGACGAGCCCGTCGCGGCGGGCCCGCGTGAGCAGCGTCATCAGCGCGGGCACCGGCACCGGCTTGGGCAGCACCGCGAGCACGCCCTCCGCGCGCGCTCGCGCGAGCTCGGCCTCGCCGGGGTGCGCGGTGACGATGATGGCCGCGAGCCCCGGGTCCCGCTGGCGCAGGTGGTGCACCAGCGCGGCGCCGCTCATCCCGGCCATGCGCATGTCGGTGATGAGCACGTCGTAGCGCACCTCACGCGCGGCCTGGAGCGCGGCCTCGCCCCCGTCCACCACGGTGGCCGAGTGGCCTGCGTCCTCCAGGATCTCCGCCAGGTTCTCCGCGAAGGCCCTGTTGTCATCCACCAACAGGAAGCGGCCCATCAGGAAGGCTCCAGCGACAGGGGAAGCTCCACCACGAAGCGGGCCCCTCCCGGCCCGGCTCCGGCTTCGGCTTCGGCGGGAGCGTACGCGATGCCGCCGCCATGCCGTTCGAGGATGCGCCGCACGAGCGCCAGGCCCAACCCCAGCCCGCGCGCCTTCGTGGTCATCAGCGGCTCGAAGACGCGCGCGCGGATGGCCGGGTCCAGGCCCGGGCCGCTGTCCTCCAGCACCAGACGGACCCGCCGCGCCCCGTCCTCCGGGACGTCCGCCGTCAGCCGCACCTCGCCTTCGCGCTCGCCCAGGGCCTGCACCGCGTTCTGCAGCAGGTTCACGAAGACCTGCCGCAGCTGCACCGCGTCCCCCTCCAGCGGGGGCAGGGCCTCCAGGCCCTCCTCGCGCACGCGCACCCGAGGGGGCGGCGCGACGTCCTTGCGCGCGGAGGTCCAGACCTCCGTGAGCCGCAGCGGCGCGCGGACCAGCGGGCGGGAGCGGATCATGTCCAGCAGGCTGGTGATGATGTGGTTGGCGACCCCCACCTGTTCCCCGATGCGGTCCAGGTGCTTGAGCACGCGCGCGTCCTCATCCGCGGCGAGGCGGCCCTTGAGGATGAAGAGCGACGTCTCGATGACGCCCAGGGGGTTGCGCAGCTCATGGCCGATGGAGCCCACCAGCTGCCCGAAGGTCGCCAGCCGCTCGGCCCGGGCCGCCTGGGCCAGCAGGTCCTCGCGGTACGTGTGCAGCATGATGGCGAGCTCCAGGTCGAGGATCTTCCCCAGCGCGCGGCCCAGGCGGGCGGTCCGGGCGGGGTCGTCGCGCAGCGACTCCTCCATCACCGCCGTCAGCTCCTGGCGCAGCAGGTTCATGGCGCCAAACATGTAGTGCTGCGGCAGGTGGATGCGCACGTGCACCCGTCCGATGCGGCAGCGGCGCTCGAACCAGGCCGCGTCCCACGGCCCCAGGAGCAGCGACCCCATCCAGTCCTGGAGGGTCACCTTGAGGTGCCCCACCCGGCTCTCGCCTCCCTCCAGCGCCTTGCGCGCCCCCGGGTGTTCGAGGATGCGCCGGTAGAAGACGTCCGCGATGCGCTCGAAGTGCGCGCAGGCGATGGGGTGCAGCTCCCGCAGGGCCTCCCCGTCGCCGGTGGAGAACCCCACGTAGCGCTGGAGCTCCTCCAGGATGTCGTCCGTCACGCCTCCAGGTCCAGCTTCCATGGCGAATCCCTTCCTTGCGCGCGGGGCCTCAAGGCCCGGCCGGCTCCTCGTCCGGGCCGGCGCCACCGCCGCCGTACTCCTTGAGCTTGTATTGGATCTTCCGCACGCTGATGCCCAGCACCTCCGCGGCGCGCGTGGTGGAGCCCTGCACCATCTCCAGCGTGCGGAGGATGGCCTCGCGTTCGATGGCGGCGAGCGTCGCGCCGGGGATGAGCCGGTCGAAGCCCCCGGCGCTGGGGCGGGGGCCGCGCAGCACGGGCGGCAGGTCGTCCGCCGTGAGTTCCTCTCCTCGCGCGAGCACCACGGCGCGCTCCACCGCGTTCTCCAGCTCGCGGATGTTGCCCGGCCAGTCGTGGCTCATCAGCGCATCCAGGGTGCCGGGCGCCAGCCCCTTCACGGCCTTGCCATGGACCCCGTTGCAGCGCTCGATGAAGTGGCTCACCAGCGCGGGGATGTCCGCCTTGCGCCGGCGCAGGGGCGGCAGCGTCACCGCCACCACGTTGAGGCGGTAGTAGAGGTCCTCGCGGAAGCGGCCCGCCTTCACCTCCGCATCCAGGTCGCGGTGGGTGGCCGCCACGATGCGCACGTCCACCTTCAACGTCTGCGTGCCGCCCACGCGTTCGAACTCACGGCCCTGCAGCACGCGCAGGAGCTTCACCTGCACGGCCGGGGAGATTTCTCCAATCTCGTCCAGGAACAGGGTGCCCCCGTCCGCCAGCTCGAAGCGGCCCTCCTTGCGCGCCAGGGCGCCGGTGAAGGCCCCCCGCTCGTGGCCGAACAGCTCGCTCTCCAGCAGGCCCTCGCTGAGCGCCGCGCAGTGCACCTTGACGAAGGGGCGCGCCTTGCGCGGGCTGAGTTCGTGCAGCGCCTGGGCCACCAGCTCCTTGCCCGTGCCGCTCTCCCCCAGGATGAGCACCGTGGCCCGCGTGGGGGCCGCCTGGTGGATGAGGGAATACACGCCCTGGAGCTCGGGCGCGTCCCCGATGATGTTGCCCACGCGGAAGCGCTCCGCCACCCGCTCCCGCAGCTGCCGCGTCTCCTGCTTCAGCCGGCGCGTCTCCAGCGCCTTGGCCAGCACGACGAGCACGGCGTTCAAATCCAGCGGCTTGGTGAGGTAGCTCTCCGCGCCCAGGCGCATGGCCTCCACCGCCGCCTCCACCGTGGCGAACGCCGTCATCATCACGAAGGCCGCGTCGCTGCCGTCCTCCTTCGCGCGGCGCAGCAGGGTGACGCCGTCCATGCGCGGCATCCGCACGTCGGTGAGCACCAGCGCGGGTGAGAAGTCCGGGAGCGCGGCGAGCGCCTCCGCGCCGTCCGCGGCCTCCCGGACCTCGTAGCCCTCCTCCGACAGGAGGGTGGCCAGGGCGCGCCGCGCGTTCACCTCGTCATCCACGACCAGGATGCGTTCTGGGGCCATGCCCCTGCTTAACAGACATGAATCCAGGGCCTTCATGCGTTCGCGTCCCGGGCCCGCGCGTCCGCGCACGTCAGGCAGCAGCGCGCCTCCGGGACGGCGAGCAGCCGCTGCCGGCCGATGGCGCCCCCGCACCGCTCGCAGCCGCCGAAGCGGCCCTGCTCAATGCGCTCGAGCGCCGCCTCCACCTCCTCCAGCTCGCGCGGCGGGAGGCACGCTCCCCGCGCGGGCGGCCGGGCAGCCACCGCCTCGCCCGCGCGCGAGGCACGCAGCGCGTCCCGGCGGGACAGGAGCATCCGCAGCGCCAGGGTCGTGATGGAGTCAGCGGGCATGGGGTCCTCGTTGCGCGCGGGCGTCAGGAGGCCGGGGGAAGTGACAGGGAGGCGGAGCGCTTGCGCCGCGCCGCGAGCACGCCCGGCGCCGCGAGCACCGCGACGGCCACCGTCACCAGCGCGGCGCCCGCCAGCTCCCGGACGCTCACGCCGGAGAGCCCCAGCCACGCCGAAAGGACGGCCGTCGCGCCCACGCCCGCGAACACACTGGAGGCGCGGTTGATGGGCACGGTGAAGGTGTTCTCCCGCGCATCCAGCAGCACCAGCCCCCCGAAGATGCCGCTGCCCTGGGAGAAGAGCCCCACGGCCAGCTCCACGGCCAGCGTGGGCCGCGTGAACATCCCGGTGAAGCCCTCGCGCAGCTGCTCCGCGGCGCCGCCCACGCCCGCGAAGGCCCACAGCGCGAGCAGGACGACGAGCGCGGGCGCGGCCACCATCTGCTCCTCCACGAAGTAGCGCTCGCGCGCGCCGGGCACGTGGTTCTTCGCCAGCCGGCTCATGAAGCGCAGCCGCACGAAGTAGCTGACGACGTACACCGCCCAGTCCAGCCCCGCCACCAGGGAGAGGCGCGGCTCCGCGCCCGGCCCCGTCGCGACGAGCAGCGCGGCCAGGCTCACCCCCAGCGCCACACGGGAGGGCCACGCGACGCTCCGGCCGCTCACCGCGTCCACCAGCGGCGCGAGCACCAGCACGCCGCCGCGCATCAGCAGCATCATGAAGACGATGGAGGTCCCGTCGAAGGTGTAGGCCAGCGTGGTGGTGGCGATGATGCCCGTGGTGCACAGGCCCGACAGGAAGGTCCAGCGCCCCGGCCAGGGCAGGCTCACCGGCCCGAAGCGCCGGCGCCCCGCGTGCTGGAAGGCGCCGCTCCACGTCAGGTACGCGAACATCCCCGCGAGCGTGGCCAGCGCCGTGGAGGGCAGCAGCACGAAGCCCGGCAGCCCCGCGCTCATCCCCGGCAGGGCGCCCAGGCTCAGCGCCTTCGTCAGCGCGCTGTAGGGCAGGTAGCAGGCGAAGTACCCCAGCGCGAACCACCCGATGGCGACCGGGGCCTTGGGAGGCGGGCTCATCGTCCGCCCGCCATGCACCAGGGGCAGCACCGGGCCTCGGGCACGGCCTGGATCCGCTCGGGCTCGATGACGGCGCCGCAGCCCTCGCACCGGGGCAGGCCGTCCGCCGGAAGGTGCTCCAGCGCGCGCTCCAGCGCCTCCAGGGCCCGCGCCTCGCGAGCGTCGAGCGCGTCGAGCAGCCGCGTCTCCTCCAGGGCCATCGCGCGGTCCACCCACTCCGGGGCCCCGGCGCCGGTGACTTCACGCAACAGCTCCCGGTGCTTGCGCCTCAGCTCCAGCAGGGCCCGCCACCGCTGGCGCAACCGCCGGCCCGTCTCTTCACGCGTGGCATTCATCGAGTGTCCTCCCGTATCGGTTCCCGGGTCCCCCCACGCCGCGCGACCCACCCCCGTCGCTTTACAGGATGCATGCCACCGTTGTCCCGGGC